>JALHTN010000075.1 GCA_022865865.1 Anaerolineales bacterium | reverse complement strand
GTGTTACCAGAATACCTGGTCATTTTCTCAAACGGTCAGGATAAAGCATTGTTGATGATATTTACGAGCTTCAGCATCAGGCGAACGGGGCGTGCTTGATTATCTACTTGATTGAGCGTACCCCCGATTAGTAAACCCCCGATATCGCTTTTGAACAAGAAGGCGCTTGTTGCGCCAGAATGCCCGACCAGTTCGGGGCTTGCAGTAAAGGGAGAGAAGATCTTCGGCATCTTAAGGCGCATCAGACCGAGCCCATACTGCAGCGGAAAGAAAATCTTCCTCCAATTTTTCATCCGTTCCAAGGTTGAAGGATCGGTAAACAATTTGTCATCCATGAAAAATCGAAGAAACATGAGACTATCATTCAATGTCGAAACCATACCGCCATCAGGTCCAAATGAGGTCATTGCCTGATCAAGGTAGAAAGGGGTTGTTTTGCAATAGATGCTGGCAGGGTGGATTCCTGCAGCTGCTTGAGTTTCTCCAGATCCATGCAAATAAGTTGACTTAAGTTCCAGAGGTTCGATGATCAGATCGGAAAAGATCTCATGAAGCTGCTTCTCCGTTACCGACTCGAGGATAGCACCCAGGAGCTGATAGTTTGTATCGGAGTAAAAGGCTTGCTTACCAGAATTGAGCTGATCTTTCGGTTCAGGGGGGAATTTTGGTGAGAGGGAATTCCTGGTGATGTCGACGACTTCCTCCAAGTCCCAGGCAAAATCTCCTTCAACGAGAAGACGATCAAATATACTTACACCCCCTTTGGGCTTATCCATGAAATAATCTGGTAATCCGGAGGTTTGGCTGACCAAATGGTAAATGGTTAATTGGTCGGAATAATCATGGCCTTTGTAACGATGCAGACCTTCTACTAAAGAACCTGGCAAATACTTTGAGATCGGATCATCTAATGATAACTGCCCACGTTCTTCCAGGATCATTGTCGCAGCACCGGTATACATCTTGGTAATGCTGGCAATGAAGATGGGTGTATCGACTTCCATCGCATCTGCTTTATCTGCATAGGCGTTACCCGCAGCTCCTGCCCAATAGAAATCGCCACGAGTATTGGTGATCCCCAGGACAGGATTAAATATGTCCGAGTTCTTGCTCGCCAAAGCATCGAGTTCGCTCTGTAATCTGTTCTCTAAAGCGGTACGATCCATTCTTTGAAACTCCTTCTAAATGGTTTCTCGTTGGCTCATTTTTAGATGTGAATCCTGCAAAATCTTGGCCTCTTCTTGTTCTATTGCCGAAATCCTAGTTCTCCTGGACCTCAATTCTGCGGGGCTGTACTATTCCTTGGTTTCTCGAGAAACTGTAACTTGAACCGCGAGGTTATTCTTGAAGATGCACGAGCACGCAGATTATATTGTGTTTCAAGAATATCGTCGTTTAATTTCTCCTCCTGGCAGGTTCAATTGCTGGGAAGAATTCATCCGGGATCCAAATGCATTCTAAATGCCGGTATAATCCGGGTATTGCTAGATTGACCACGACTTCTTTTGTTAATGCCCGCCGAGTATGGAGATAATTCCCAAATAGTGCAATCCGTCCAGCATGAGCTGCACAGCCAATGCTGCCAGCAGAACCCCAAACACGGCCTCTGTCACAGCTAACCTGGAAGGGTCAAGGTGTTTTGCGAGTTTGTAAATGTTCCTGAAAACAAGCCAATCGATCGCGCCTACAATCAGAACCAGTACCAATAGAATGACCCCCATCAGCACTGAGTCAACTTCACTGGAGGCGATGACGAGGGCGGCAATTCCGGCAGGATTGAGCAGGTAGGGAACTGCCAGCGGATATAAAGCCATCTGCATCGCATCGCGACCACTGGCTTTCTCATGATGGTCATCTGTTTTACCAGGGCTGACCAACATATGCAAGGCCAGCAGCAGCAAGACGATTCCACCGGCGATGTTCGCAGCTCCGGCCGAGAAGTGCAGCAACCTCATCAGGAACCAGCCCAGAACGGCCAAGATCAGGGCGGTCGTGACGCCTGTCTGCACCATGCGTTGGGCAACCTTGCGCTGGGTATCACCGTCCATATCTTTGGTTAAATCTATAAATGGCACCAGGGCAATTTTCGGACCCATTCCGATCAATAGGAGTATGAATAAGTCAAAAACAAGATAGAAGTCAATATTATCCCAATTCATTTCTGCATTCCTCCGTCATTAATTTATCTAGTATTTTTGCCTGTTGAAAGATTGTAGCGATTTTATTGGACAGATGCAACCGTCGCATCAATTTGAGAAGGGTTTCCAGCCGTGATGACGTGATAAGTGGTTGGGTTGATGTAAAGCAAATTACCCGAGCTGTCCTCGATGCGCACCCCGAGCGCATAAGTATGGTTCTCGATAATTTGCTTTGGATTGTAATTTACGGAAAATGGGATTGGGAATTGAGTCACCCCGCTTACCACCTGCTCCGCGATCAAGGCGGTTTCTGCACCGGCCAGGGAGGCATCGCTCAAGCTTATATACACCACTGCATCTTCTGGCAGTTCAATATCATCCTCAGCGAAGATGTTTCCCATTACAACCGCATCGTAAACCAGGCGCGAGGCTCCCGAAGAATCAACCAAGCTCAACTGTTGAGCCTCGATCCGGTTAGCAACGATTTGCTCGAGAGCGCTGAAATAAGCTGCTTCTTGAGCCATAATACCTACCGGGAGTTCGCATTCCTTGGCGGTTGATGTCACAAAGCCAAAATTGAGCTGTGGTCCACTGCGTTCGAAGCTGGTTTTGTAATTATTGCAGCCTCCAAAGCCCGCAGCCTGGAAGTTTTCGAACTGCAGGGTGATGAGCGTGTTTTTGATCGGTGGTCGCTCATTCAGGGTGGTGAGCCTCCAAAGGTGGTTTTCCACGTTGACCAATTCACGCTTGACAGGTGATTCACCGAAACCGACAGCAATACTGTCCTCTGCGACCCAGCTGCCATCAACCGGCGAGGGGGAGAAAGCCACTATCTGCCCTTGAGAACCGGTCGGGGCATCAATATTCAAGTCCACAGACCATGATCCCGAGCCACCGGTGCCAGCATCGGGTGCGTTAATTGTGGTGGGCTTTTGCGCGAGCACCTTTCCCCCAGCATCCAGCGCCTGGACGACCAGGTTTCCTTCAAATAATCCGCCAGCCTGCCCCTGGATATTGACTGCCCAGGTAAGGTCCAGCTTGGCTCCCTGGGTGGGTTTGGTGATGGTGATGAAAACTGCTGGCTTGGTTGGTTCTGGATTGGTCAGGACACCTGAAGCAGTCAGTGCTGCATAGGAAAGAATCCCGATCAACACTGCAATTACAACCACAATCATCCAGAGATTTACCTGCCTGGAATTGAGTTTGCCGTGATTTTGTTGGTCTGGGTTACCTGGACCCTCGTAATTATCGCTCATGCAGTGCCTTGATTATCCGCGGCTAGCTGCTTGGCTGTTCAGCCTCGGCTGGTGCCTTCATGCGCTTGCCCAATTCGCAATATATTGGCATGAGGATCACCAGACTGATGATGGCGATTACCAGCAAGTAGGTGAGCACATCGGAGTTGAAATTCTGACCGGCAACCACCAGTTTGGGTGGAAATGGCGCGCCCGCACCGGTGGAGAGCAGGATCAAGCCAGTACGCAGTGAATCGTCGAGATTGAAAATTATGGTGAGTAGGTAAGCCAGGATGGGTACCAGTACAAAATTAGCCACCAAAGCCAGGATTACCATGCGGGTTTTCTTGAGCGGATCGATGATTTGCTTCATGGTCAGGCTTATGCCCAAACTATACTTGCTGGAGATCACGAAGACCAGCAACGCTATCTGCGATAAAGTTTCATTCATCATATTATACTTTTATTGTTAAATAACTCGCTGGACAACTATTGGTTTCCACCCAATATCGATGATATCTTGCCTGGGGCAGTACATGTATAGCGCTAATCCGGATGCGGAGCAGGTGTGCAGGCAAGCAGTTGGAATTTTCATTCCTCCAGGGTAAAACCATCCATTTCGAGATCTCCTTTTTGGAAGAAGAAGTTAAAATAGAGAATATAGGTATTGACCACCAGCACCCAGGCCGGAAATGTCAATATTACCCAGTGAGTAAACCCGACACTGATCAGGAGAATGACGGCCGGCACAAAAGTAATTATTGCCAGCCAGTGCGGCATGATCTGGGTACGCACACATCCCGAAATGAGACAGCAGATCGGGATTACGAAATGGGTTATCCAACAAGTTGTAGTGCGGCAAATTTTTCCACGGCTAGGTCAATTTTCTATAACTGCCCTACTCATAGTGATCAACGAAACTGGATTGGGCCATTTGGGTATTGCTCCTTGTAACCTCTCATGGTTTGAGGTGAAATGGACTTGAGGTTAATCTTTTCATTCACCTCGTTGAACCAGAAGGGAGCATGTGATTTGAGCATCTAGTGGTTTATCCAATGGCCAGCAAACTGTTTATTCAATTTATGGAGATAAGTTGAGTGGTAGACGAACTGTGAACTGGCTGCCTTGACCGAGTTCACTGGTCAATTCCAGTTTCCCCCCATGCGCTTCAACGATATCGCGGGCAATGGTCAAACCCAGGCCGAGTCCTTGCGGGAAACGGCGCATCTTTTGACTGCGGTAAAAGGGCTCAAATATGTGCTCACGTTCAGCGGGATCGATGCCTGAGCCGCTGTCGCTCACCCGGTACCAAACTTCTGACTCCTCTGTTCCAGCGCTGACCATGACACTGCCTGCCTCAGGCGTGTACTTGACCGCGTTGCTCAGCAAGTTTCCCAGCACCTGGGCCATGCGTCCCTCATCGATATTAATAACTGGCAGATTTTCAGGAAATTCCGCACTCCAATGCAGACCTTTCTCCAAAGCTGCGGCTCGCCAGGGCAGTATTGAGGTCTTCAGCCAGTCACCCACGTTCACGGGATTCAAATCCAGGGTCAGGCTGCCGGTCACCTGTCCATGCAGGAGCGCCAGGTCATCCAGCAAGGGCTGCATGCGTTTGACCTCTCCATCGACACCCTCCAGCAGTTCTCGTTCAATTTGAGTGTCAACAGTGCCTTTAAGCAAGATATGAACAGCGGATTGGATCGCGCCCAGTGGGCGTCCAAGTTCGTGGACGATGTTAGCCAGTGAACGACGCCTGGTTTCTTCCAGGGTTCTCAGTCTTTCGGATAAGGTGTTCACGGCGGCGGATAATTGGCGGATTTCACGTGGTCCCTCTTCGGGAACTGTTCCAATATCCACTCCCGCGGCGATATCGATGACACCCGCAGCTGCAGTTCCAATCGGACGTTCAATTTTCCTAGCGAGATAGATACCGATGATCACCCCGAAGATCAGCTGGATGAGTATGATGACCAGGATCAAGGAGCGTACATCGCCGATGTTGGAGAAGATGCTTTCCAATGTCTGAGAGACGGCAACGATTCCGACCAGCTGCTGCCGGGCGTCGATCACTGGCAGCAGCACTTCTACAGATGGATTGAACAAGCGGTACTGAATGATCACGCTTTGTTCACCCCGCAAAGCCGTATCGATGCCCTCTAGCTGTGCTGAATCCGCTGATGAGTCTGGAGAATCTGAGGGGAATGAGATGATCAAGCTGCCGTCAGATTTAAGAAGTAAGAATTGTCCTTCAACAATTTCGTTAATATCAGCAATAAAAATCGCTGCCTGGTCGCTGTCAGTCCAAATTTCCGGTTGACCTTCCAGCGCTTCGACGATTAAATCGGCGCGTTCCGTCAGCCGGTCCGATAAATCTTTTAGCACGACCTGGGTTTCGAGTGTGTAAATTAATATCAAGCCAGCGAGAGGGATAACGATCAGCAGGGGGAGCAAATGGCTCAGGATGAGGCGGCTGCGGAGAGATCCCATGGTTATTCTGGGTGCGGTATGAGCTTATAGCCCACACCGCGCACATTGATGATGCGGGTCGGGTTCTGCGGATCAACCTCGATTTTTTCTCTCAACCAGCGGATGTGTACGTAGACGGCCTGCGGTTCGCCGATGTATTCGGCTCCCCATACTCGCCGGATGAGATCGTCGATAGTCAATATCCGCCCGGCTTCCAGCGCCAAGGTGTGCAGCAAATCGAACTCGCGCGCGGTGAGATCGATTTGCTGACCAGCAATCATTGTCGTGTGAGCAGCCGGGTCGATCACCATGTCGCACACGATTAGCGGATCTTCACCGGGAGGGGGCTCAATTTGACGTGCGCTGCGCCTCAAGACCGCCTTAACATGTGCCAGCAAAACATCCGGGTTGAATGGCTTGGTGATATAGTCATCTGCTCCCAGCTCAAGCCCTAAGATTGTATCCAGCTCACGTCTCCTGGCGGTGACAAAGATGATGGGGACATCCATATCTTTTTGGAACTGCCGCATCGCCTCCAGGCCATCCATACCAGGCAAACCGATGTCGAGCAGGATCAGATCGGGTCGATCACGCTGGGCGATTGCCAGTCCATCTTCAGCATTTTCAGCGGGAGAGACCTGGTAGCCAGCCTGCTCGAGCTGCAGGCTAAGGCTCCGCCTCAGTAAATTATCATCGTCAACAACCAGAATGTGTTTTGCCATCCACCTGCCAATTTTTTACGAGAAACTAGATTCTGGTGGCATAACCACCCAGAGGTGATTTTACACTAATTTTCTGGACCTGGTTGGGATACCGAGATTGTTTATCCCCAAATGGTGAATGCCAATGCCTGTCTTGATGCTCAGCTTTGCTGTGATCTGATCAATAGCTAGGGATCTTGAGTATCAGAAGGTTGGTAATCCTGTTGCTTCTTTTAAGGATACTGTCTCAATGGTGCTTAATGGAATCCAGCCATCGAGGATATCATTAGGCAAGGCGAGGTGCGCCCAGCTGCCTTGAATATCAATGAGTTCCACCTCTGTTCCGCTAGCTAAATGGAAATCAGTAGCGAATTCATCCCCAGGACTGCTGTTGATCGTGACCTGTTCAGCGATGATCACTGCCTCTGGTCTGGTTTGTTCGGCATAGAGGCGGGATCCGAAAGAAATACCCGCCACCAGAAAAATCAGGGTGGCCAGGATCAACCCATATTGTGTGAGCGTGCGGATTTTTCCAGGTTGAAATTGGCGATAGGTGAGGACCAGGAATCCGATCAGAAACCATAACACAAGAGATAGGAGCGCAGTTTCATCCAGCGTAAGCCAGGAGCTCGTGAAATTGGCCAAACTTTGAAGCGGGCTGTTGGGTTCATTAATCGTTTCATGCGCCGATTGAGCTCGCACAAGTGCCAGGTTTGCCCTGATGTCTGGATCGCGTGGATCCAAACGTGCAGCTCGCTGGTAGTTCAAGATCGCTCGACCGGGATCACCCTGGACATAATATGCATTGCCCAGGTTGTAATACAGGGTACTATTCACAATTCCCTGGGAAAGCAGCTGTTCGTACATCTGCGCCGCTTCTGCATAGCTGCCCGTGTTGTACAGCTGGTTGGCAACAGTCAACGCCTCAATATCGATCGAATTGTCGGATGCCAGGATGTTTACGGCAGCAACCAAACTGGCAAACAAGATTATTCCAATTACGGAGATGGTCATCAGATTACGTTTCATAAGTATTTTCCTTGTGTACCAACCAGAGCATTACGTTTAAATATTGATCATGCGTGCTGTTTCTGGTCCGGAACAATCGATTTGTTACCTTACAGAATCTTGTCCAATTCAGCAATCAGCGATTTTATCTCCAGGTGAATTTCACTTTTATTAACCTGGTGGATGGGTGCATATTGACCCATTTCGCTGATGGTTATACATGTCCGCACCTGATCGACAAGATCTTCACTGACGCCGTGAGCCATGAGTAAGCCTGAAAGTTCAGCCTGGGTCAATCCCCCAACAGAGCGATTTAATTTATCAGATAAATAGCTGATCAGGATGCGACCGGCAGCATTGAAGTAGTCATCGGATTTGGGATCGAGCTTCTTCAGAGCCAGGTAGGCTTTCTTGGCTGCTTTTTGACTGCGCTGTGCGCCAGGGTTGCTCAGAAGATTGTTTTTCCGCCTCTGCCAGCCGTATTGGCTGATGATTAATGCCAGGGGTACGAGCCACAGCAGCCAGAAGCCAGGTTTGTTGGATATTAATGAAGACACCTGCCCTGTTTCAGGGGAATTCTTGATTGGGTGAATCCTGCCTGCAGTTGTGCCGTCGGTGGTTTCCTCATCGATCGATATTGGGGCAGCTGACTGCCCATCTGGTTCTACGTAAACCCTGATGGGCTCGGTTTCGGTAGTCTGGTAGGTTCCGTTCTGGGGATCGAAATAACTGAATTGAACCGCGGGCAAAGTAAAATCACCACCCACAGTCGGCACAAGGACCTGCTGGATAGTGCGGCTGCCGCTGATTACCCCATCTTGAGATTGGATATCTGTGGCTGCCTGGCTGTCAAAAGCTCGCCATTGTGGTTCAATTTCCCATTGCGGATCAGCAAAGGTCTCCAGGTTGCCCTGACCGCTGATTGTGACGGTGAGTGTAACGGCGTCGTTCACTTTTGTTTGGTTTAGGTCGACTTCAGCTGCGATGCTGAAATTGCCAACTGCTCCGGAGAAACCTTCAGGAGAACCCTCCGGCAAGGGTTGTACCGAGATGGTTTTTGGCTGGGTTTGGATGGTAAAGCCGCGTGAAAATATATCACCTTCAGTGGTGATCTTTGCCGGATCGATTTCCACCTCGCCCAACACAGTGGGTGTAATAACAGTCTGGATTTCGGTCATGCGGATATTGCGACCAGCGATTTGAGTGCCGTATTGGTTTTCCGTTGATTCGGGATGTACCCAGAATCCGGAATATTCGGGTGGTTGGTAGGTGCTCCTGCCAGCCGATTCAGCCGGACGGTAATAACGGAAGGTGTAAGTCACCTGCTGGCCGAGATAGGGTGAGGTATTGTCTACTTCTGCCTCCACCAGGTATTCATGGTCGAGAAGTTCCGGGGGTATTGAAGCCGGATCAATCTGCTCGACTGATTCCTGGATATCAAGTGGGATATCAAGACCAAAGGATTGCAGTAATCCAGCCAGGGACGGAAACCCAGGAATGGAAGGCATCGACGGGCTTGCAGGTGCCGCAGATTGGGAAGGCGACTGCATTTGGCCAGTCCCCTGGGTAACATTTACTTTGATCGGGGAGGTGCTGTATGCTTGGCCATTTTGGATGACCGAGATGGGATCAATAATCAGCTCACCGGGCAGCCTGGGATGCAACGTATAGTGAAACACTTTTTCGGAGCTCTGGACACCGTTTATGATGCTCATTTGAGTACTGGTGCTGGTGCCGACAATGTTAAAGCTATCCATAGATGGCAAAGCGGGTTCGGATACCGGACCGTAATTCAGGTTGATGGTCACACTTAAGGTAATGAAATCATCAGTGGTGAGTACACTGCGGTCTACTTCTGCGGTAACCACACCCGGTGTTTGTGCATAGACCGGGAACGACAGCAGGCTCAACAGAAGAACCCCAATAATCGTGATAAATACTTTATGTTTTTTATTCATAATCGGATCCATTCAATACTCGGCTTCATTTCCCTGTGCTGGGAGCATTAAAATTACCCAGCACAGGGCTTGTCAAGGTTACCAATCTTGGAGGGGTGGTGCCTGGCGGGTGAATAAATACTGCCCAAGTCGTTCCTGGAGGGTTTCCATATTGTTTCCAATGGCTGCCAGCAGCTGTCGAGCCTGCTCTTCTGTCATGCGCTGTCCAGGTGGTGGCATCTGGCTGGGTTGTTCACCCTCTGGTGAATCCTCGCCCTCCTGAGGTTGACCATTGCCATCACCCCGCTGGTCTTCATTCTGAGAGTCGTTTTCCTGGGATTGATCGCTCTCTTCACCCTGGTTACCCTGATCCTGGTTTTCACTATCCTGAGATTGATCACCCTGCTCTTGTTCCTGATCGTTTTCAGATTCCTGATCTTCACCAGATTGTTCTTGAGATTGACTCTCCTCTTCACTCTCTGATTCGTCCTGCTGGTCCTGGTTTTGATCCTGCTGTTGTTCTTGTTCCTGTTGCTGCAGGGCCAATTCCAGGTTGTACTTTGCATCTTGGTCTTCGGGATCGAGCAGCAAAGCCTGGGTATATGCAGCCACCGCCTGGCCCAAATCCTGGGAGTTGTAGAGCGTATTGCCGAGGTTGAAGAGACTGCTCTCAGCGAGTACCTCTTCATCAACATGTTGGAGAGCCATTTGCATCTGCTCAAGGGCGGCTGGGAAGTCTCCCTGGCGATAGTACGTATTGGCGGCATTGAAGTAAGGCTCAGCCAATTCCGGCGATTCAATCTGCGCGGTTTGGTACAGCTCGAGGGCCTCCAAATATGCCTGTTCGGCGAAAGCCTGGTTGCCTTCCTGGTTTAATTTCTCAACTGGTGCGCTGCAGGCTGCCATCAGCAGCGCTGATGAAAAAATAACGATCAGGAAGATGACTTGTGTGTTTAGTTTACGGATGTGTGACATTTTGCTGTTCCTGTATCCTTAGTTCCAAGAGGGGGATGAACTGTCTGGATGAATCCGGGATTTGCGCTTGAAGCGGGCTGTCCAGGAGGGCGTAATATCTTCCACCAGTCGATCGGGGATCAGTTCGCTGACCACGAAGAGCACCAAGGCTATTGCCAGGAATATCTGGTAGCGTTCGATCTGGCGTGTTTCAAAACGGCTTTGCAGCTGGTCTTTCTGCAAATTATCGATTTCCGAGAGCAGACTTTGCAGTTCGCTGCCATCTGCACTGGCACGGTAGTACTGGCCATTCCCTGTTTGGGCAATCGACTGCAGGGTGCCCTCATCCAGCTTGGAAAGCACGACCTCTCCATTTTGATCGCGTTTGTAATCGACCACAGCACCATTTTCATCTGTGACCGGGATTGGTTCTCCTTCTGGTGTTCCGAAGCCAATGGTGTAGATGAGAACATCCTCGCCGGCAACTTCTTTGGCCGCGGCAAGCGGATCCGTCTCGTGATCCTCGCCATCGGTCATTACAACCAGCACTTTCTGGCTGGAAAGGTTCGGGTCAAATCCTCCTGCAGCAGTGCGGATCGCATCTCCAATCACGGTGCCAGGTCTTGAAATTACATTTGGGTTAGCATTATCTAAGTAAGAAAGGGCAGTGTAATAATCGGATGTCAGCGGGACCTGAATAAAGCTGGCTCCCGAGAAGAGCACCAAACCGACTTCATCACCTTCCAATTGCCTCATCAGATCAGCGATTTCCAGTTTGGCGCGATCCAAGCGAGTTGGTTTTATGTCTTGTGCCAGCATGCTCTGGGAGACATCCAGGGCAACCATCACCTGTAAACCCTCCTGGTCGATTTCCCGAACTTCGCTCCCCCATTGGGGGCGAGTCAGCGCTATGATGAACAAAGTCAACGACAGCAGCAGTAAGGCATTTCGCCAGCGGCGACCACGCCAATTGATACTGGTGGTGAGCTTTCTCAGCAGGGAGCTCTCACCAAGTTGACCCAGTGATTGTTGGCGTTTCTTGTTGGCCCAAAACATCAGCAACCCGACTGCTGGAATTATAAAGAGTGCTAAGAGGTATTCTGGTTTTGCAAAATTCATCGTTTACCTTCCAGTGATGACTGATAGGGATCCAATCTCTGATCACCTTTCCTATCATCGCTTATCAAATTTAAGGATTGATCCTAAATATGGTATTTCTCAAGACGATCTCTACCAGGAAAATCAGCACTGCTGGGATCAAGAAGATAGCAGCCAGTTCTGTATATTGGTTGAAAACTTGAACTTCGACCATTGATTTTTCCATGGTGTTGATTTCATCATAGATCGCTTTCAGGCCGGAGGTATCTTCTGCCCGGAAGTACATGCCACCGGTGATATCCGCCACCTGCATTAATGTCTCTTCATCAAGTACACTTTCCTGGTAAACAACCTGGGAGCTGCCTTGAACTGGTACCGGTACCTGACCGGGTCGAGCGGCGCCGACGGTATATACCTTGATTCCTAATGCTTTTGCGGCTTCCGCAGCTGACAGGGGATCTATCTGACCGGAATTGTTGACTCCATCGGTAAGCAGGATGACAACCTTGCTTTCAGCATCACTGTTTGCCAGCATGTTGGCCGCGTTGGCGAGACCAAGACCAATGGCAGTACCATCTTCAATTCCCAAATCAGTCGCCAGTTCAACCTGATCCAACGAGCGCGTGAGCATATTGTGATCAAGGGTGAGTGGGCTTTGATTGAAGGCTTCAGAGGCGAAAACTACCAGCCCCAGCTTGTCATACTGCCGTTCTGCAACAAAATCTCCGATGACCTGCTTGGAAGCATCCAGGCGGTTGCTGGGTTCGAAATCTAAAGAAGCCATACTGCCCGAGATATCCAGGGCGAGGGCGATTTCGACTCCTTCACCAGTGATGGTCTCCCGTCCCTGGACGAATTGGGGTCGGGCGAGGGCCAGAATCGCCAATGAGATGGCGAGCATGCGCAGCACGAATCCTAGCGGTCGCAGTTTGATGCGCCAGGAAGTTGGTAAACCATGCATCAAATTGGTCTTGGTATATTTTATGGTGGCTGGTAAGTTCACTTTCTTGTTCAGGAAATATCGCGTCGCTAGCAACGGGATAATCAAGATCAACATCAGCAGCCAGGGTGCGGCAAATTGAAAATTCATAAGGTTACCTCTGCCTTCTTATTGCGACCATTCTTGCCAAATTCGGGATCGGATGGGGGGTGATTGATTTGAACCTGTTCCTTATCCTCGAATTCAACAGTGACCGGCTTAGTGATTTCAACGATCTCACGACCTTGAACCAACACCCTTCGGGCGCTGGCAACATCGGGAGTAAACTTGGAGAATTTCACCAGATCACTTTCATCCAGCAAATCAATAAACTGATTTGCGATTTCATTTGACACCATGGTGCGCTTCAAGTTGGCTTTGATCTCCCCGGTAGTCCGTTCCAAGACCGGGAACTGGTATGTTTTTTCCATATAAACCCGTATGCAGTCTGAAACCAGGGTGTAGTGTTCCTTGAATCTCCCTGCGTGAGGGAGTTTGAGATCCTCAACGCGGTTTAATTCATCAAAGGCGACTTCATGTGGCAAGCGGTTATCAACTGCTGCCAGGGCAAGCTGGCTCCGTTGGCGCCTGTAAATGAAATACAATCCGCCCATCCCTAAAGCCAGCGCCCCTACTCCAGCTATCCAGGGCAGATAATCTATATAGGGTAAAGCTGCCTGAGGCTTGATATCCCGCAGGTCCGCATCTCCTTCGACGAGTACTGATGCTATGTCCACGGAAACCGGTTGAGCAGTGGTTTCGGTCAGTTGACCAACCGCATCGCTTACGGTTATTATTAATGGCGGGGAATTATATGTGCCTGGAGAAAACAGTCTGGCATCTATCAGCAAGTTGGTGGTTTCCGAGCCATCAGGATTGGTGATCGTTGTGCCTGCGGATTGGGAATTGACCAGGAAATCTCCCCAACTGGCATCCAGCTGGGGTTGGAGCACCTGGTGACCAGCAGGATGGTTTACTGAAAGCAACAGAGGCAGCGGATCTCCTACAGTGTATTCACCATCTTCTAGCGTTAATTCTGCGCTTACTAAAGACTCTGCCTTTGCTGAAGCGGCAGCCGCCAGACTGACGACCCCAATGACCAGCAAGGGAATAATATAGCGGATAATTTTCATCATTTGTCCTAAATTAGATAAGAAATTTCTTCCAGCACGCTTACCGTCTTATCTGGCGAGCTCTTTCGTGAAAGAAATTTGTTAATGAAGCGGTATAGTCCTCGTTCGTGGCGATAT
>JALHTN010000587.1 GCA_022865865.1 Anaerolineales bacterium | reverse complement strand
GTCACTCAGCTTCCCATATTCTTATCAGCGCAGTTGAACATCATGCTGTCTCAAATACCGCTTTTCAGCTAGGTGATCTACATGGTTTTGATATTGAAATCATCCCAGTTGATGAGTTTGGAATTGTTGATCCTGACGATATTAAGAATCGCATCAGGGATAATACCGCTCTTGTATCGGTGATTTACGCTAATAATGAAATTGGATCGATCAATCCATTGAGAGAGATCGGAGAAATTTGCCGATCAAAGGGGATTCCCTTTCATACGGATGCGGTTCAAGGAGCTGCACACCTCCCGGTCGATGTTAATTTACTCAACCTGGATTTGTTGAGCCTTGGAGCGCATAAATTTTACGGTCCAAAAGGAGTTGGCGCTCTCTACGTTAGGGAAGGTACACCGATAATCCCCGTATTAACCGGTGGTGGGCAGGAATACAATCTGCGTGCAGGAACCCATAATATTCCATACATTGTTGGATTGGCGAAAGCATTCGAACTTGCCCAAAGTGATCATGGAGATCGAAACAACCATTATTCATCCATGCGTGATCTACTCATCAACACGATCATTGAATCAATACCCTCATCGAAGTTAACCGGGCATCCGGTAAACCGTTTACCAAATCACGCCAGCTTCGTTTTTGAAGGAGTCGATGGAAACACATTATTGATGATGCTCGATTCTGCTGGATATGCATGTTCCTCGGGATCAGCATGCAAAACTGGATCACCTGAACCATCTGATGTTTTGCTCGCCTTAGGATTACCCCAGGAATGGGCTTTAGGTTCTTTACGAGTTACTATTGGACAGCAGACCACCAGTGATGAGCTGGAAGGTTTTCTGGATACCTTACCCAATCTAGTTCATCAAGTCCGAAATATAGTCAAATCGTGATTACAAGCAAGACTGTCAGGAAAATACCACTGCCAGAATCCGTATCTCCACGTGAACCAAACCCGATGAAGCACAATTCCACTCAAAAGACGAGAGTGGCAGTGGCGATGAGCGGTGGAGTTGACAGCTCTGTGGCAGCTGCTTTACTGGTAAAAGAGGGATATGATGTCATCGGAATCATGCTGCGGTTGTGGAGTGAGCCTGGTGCTGAAGCGTCCAATCGCTGTTGCACACCAGATGCTATGGCCCAGGCAAAGCACGTAGCTGCTCAATTAGACATCCCGTTTTATCCAATCGATGCTCAAAACGTGTTTTACAGCCAGGTTGTCGAGCATTTCCTGGATGGCTACACAAAAGGGATCACTCCAAATCCTTGCCTTCAGTGCAACCGCCATATCAGGTGGGAATTCTTATTGAACCATGCTCTGGCATTTGGTGGCATTTTCATGGCTACCGGTCATTATGCACGGATAAAACAAGATTCCGGCCGAATAAAGTTGTTGAAAGCAGTTGATGAGAGCAAAGACCAATCCTATGTGCTGCATGTTCTCAACCAGGAACAACTCTCAAAAGCACTATTTCCCTTGGGAGATTATTCTAAGAAAGATATCCGGCAGCTCGCCAGAGAATTCAATCTGCCAGTGGCTGATAGACTTGATAGTCAGGATTTATGTTTTCTTGGCGATGGGGATTATCGTGAGTTTCTGGCCAGAAATTCAAAACAAGCCCTTAAGCAAGGCGAAATTATCAATCGTAATGGAGAATTTCTCGGTGAGCATAGAGGCTTGGCGATGTATACCATTGGTCAACGACGGGGATTGGGAATATCATCAACAGACCCCTTATATGTGCTTGCTAAAGATATGGAAAAAAACACATTGATTGTCGGTGCAAAAGAAGATCTCAATCAACGCCGCTTGTGGGCTGAGGAAGTCAATTGGGTATCTATCGAACCTCCCACCCAACCGATACGCGCTCAGGTAAAGATCCGCTATAAATCTGCGGAAGAGCCAGCCACGATTATCCCTGCTAAAAATGATTTAGTCGAAGTTCAATTTGACCATTTCATCAGAGGTATCACTCCTGGACAAGCAGCAGTATTTTATGATGCGGAAACGTGTTTAGGTGGCGGAATAATTCAGAAGAGCGAATGAAGGCAAAGCAGGAAGGATATTATGTGCGGTAGATTCACACTAACCGTCGACCCGGGACAATTGCAGGAAACATTTCCCTGGGTAGATTTCCCGGAAAATTTCCCGCAAAGGTACAACATTGCACCAACCCAGCCTGTCGGTGTGGTACCGAATGATGGACAAAACCGGATGGATTTTTTCAATTGGGGGTTAATCCCTTTTTGGGCGAAAGATCCCAAAATCGGAAATCGGCTGATCAATGCTCGTTCAGAAACCATAGCCGATAAACCATCTTTCCGCGGATCCTTTAAATACAAACGCTGTCTTGTTTTGGCAGATGGTTTCTATGAGTGGCGCAACCAACCTGGTGAGAAATCAAAAATCCCTCATCTCATCCGAATGAAAGGTGGTAAGCCTTTTGCATTTGCTGGATTATGGGATGTCTGGCATTCTGCAGATGGCTCCGAGCTCAGGACATTTACCATCATCACTACTCAACCCAACCAATTAATCAAAGACATTCACGACCGCATGCCTGTGATTTTATCTACAGATTCTTACTCTGCATGGCTTCAGGAAGGAGAAAATGATCCCAATTTGTTGAAGTCTTTTCTCAAGCCCTACCCAAGTGAAGAGATGGAAGCCTTCCCGGTTTCGAGGGCAGTAAACAGCCCTCAGAACGATTCCCCTGATTGTATTCTCCCCTTAGAATAGGTCATTATTATGCGCATCGGATTCATCGCAACACGCTTACATGGCACAGATGGTGTCACCCTCGAGGTCGAGAAATGGGCAAAAGTCCTCACAAAGTTAGGACATGAGATTTATTATTGTGCTGGAGAGCTGGGTGGCTATGCGAAATATGGTACAACAATTCCAGAATTACATTTCGCTGACCAAACGGTTATTGCCCTCAGCCAAAGGGCATTTGGAGCTTCTCCAGAAGAAGATGGAGATGCCTTGGCGGATCAAATTTACAGCCGCGCTGATGAAATGCGGGCGCCTTTGCGAAGTTTTATTCGCTCCAACCATCTCGACCTGATCATTGTCCAAAATGCACTTACAATACCGATGAATTTACCTTTGGGGGTTTCCCTCACAGGTCTTATCGCTGAGCTAGGTATTGAAACTATAGCTCACCATCATGACTTCTTTTGGGAGCGCCAGCGCTACCAGACTAATACAATTCTCGACCTGCTGGATACCGCCTTTCCAGCAAAACTTCCCAATATACAGCATGTGACGATTAATTCCATAGCCAAAGCGCGATTAAATGCCCGGCGGGGTATCTCTTCCGTCGTTATACCCAATGTTCTTGATTTTTCATCCCCACCACCGCAATTGGATAAATTCAACAAAAAATTCCGTTCAGATCTTGGATTGGATAAAGATGATTTATTTATCCTGCAGCCCACCAGGGTGGTCCAACGGAAGGGGATCGAGATGGCCATAGAAATTGTGAAACGTTTGGAGATTGAAAATCCCCACTTGTTTATTACACATCGCGCAGACGATGAGGGACTCTCATACTGGCGTTGGTTAAAAAGGGAAGCTTCTGTAATGGGTGTGGATATTCAACTGATCGATCATGTGATTGGACCGAAGCGCGGCAAAATCAATGGCCACAAGCTTTACTCGTTATGGGATGCCTACCTATACGCAGATTTAGTCACCTACCCAAGTTTGTATGAAGGATTTGGCAATGCACTTCTCGAAGCCATATTTGCCAAGAAATTAACGATTGTTAACCGCTACCCGGTTTACAATGCAGACATCAAACCGCTTGGCTTTGAGTTTATTGAGTTGGATGGATTTGTAAACGAAAATAGCATCCAGGAGGCTCGTAGCCTGCTTGGTTCTCCGGATAAGGTTAGAGAAATCACGGAAAAGAACTTTCAGCTGGCAAAGGAGCATTTTTCCATCGAGGTGCTGGAAAATAAAATTAAAGATCTGATCGCTAATTTCAAATGATATCAGGAACGG
>JALHTN010000586.1 GCA_022865865.1 Anaerolineales bacterium | reverse complement strand
CCGTCTCAGGGATTCTTCGCACCCTTCGGGTGCTCAGAATGACATGCATAGCAGGTATGGAGAGCAATCCTCCGACGAAAATGTCATTCCGACCGCAGGGAGGAATCCCTTATGCGCGCGGATGATTTATCCAGCTTCAGATCATATAAACCATCGTCTCAGGGATTCTTCGACCTTCGGGTGTTCAGGATGACAATAAAGCAAAGGTCACTCTGAGCAGTAGGCGAAGAGTCTCAGCCTTCGCGATCTGATTCGAGAACACGCATTGATTACTAACAAAGTAATTTAGATTATTCGCACTCATCGGGTACTCAGAATAACGCGAATACAAGGATTCGAAACCCGCCCTTAATATCACGCACTTTTAACCGTGGCAATCTTCACTCTACAAGGACAACCACCGTTCCCTGCTCCCCATCCACACTTAACTTCTGCCCGGACTGCAGCTCACCGATCGGCACCTGATCCACACAGGGGATCTCTGCGATAATACAGCCCACCGCAGTGATCGTCTCGCACTCGGCGTTGATGATGGCAAGCGGTGCCTTACCAGCTCGCTTAAGACGATACAGGGTATACGATCCCACTGTCGAGCCTTTCCCCGTCGGGAAGACCAGTACTTTACCGCTGATCGATTGTCCCTCCAGGTCATGGTCGCGCTCGACAACCACCCCGCTCTCTGGATCAACACCCCCAAAGAAAGAAATGCCCATCTTGCTTACCAGTGCTTCCCCAGTTGCTTGGCCCGCGTAAATCTTACGTCCCTTCCATTTCATTGAGCTGTTTCCCCCTTTCTGCCACCAAGTGCAGCGTATACCACTTCATCAAAAGGTTTCAGAATCGTTTGAAACTGGTTCTTTCCTGCCGCGTAATAACATGCTTTGGCGCTGTCAGTCACCAGGGTGGAAAAACGGCCTTTGATCGGCGCCACCACACAGCAGGTGTCGGCGGCAAACTTCGCCCCGCTGGCTTCGATGGTATGTGTATAGCCCATTTTGTCCGCAATATGCTTGGTCGGTCGCCCGGTGGTGATCCAGAATTCCTTCACCACCCGCTTGCCTTCCAGCAGCTCTGCGATGCGAGCGATCTCTTTTATCGAAAGGTGCGGGCAGCCCAGGCTGACGAAGTCTGCATCTTCAGCATCACCGTCGGTCATTTCAGATTTGGCCCCAATTAAATCAGCTGCTGTGATCATGATCCTCTCTCCTGGGGGATCATACTGTGCTGCTTCAGGAGTGATATCTTCCATATGGAATAATGCCGCTCCCCCGTAAGTGGCTATGCTGGCGGCAAAAGATTTTAACTGTTCTAGTGTTGCCTCCTTGATGCCACGCACATAAGGCACTGATACTTCCCCTAGGGATTGCAAATGCTCACCGATGACCTTCCCCAGGGCTCCAAAATCATCGTTTTCTACCAGATCAGCACACACATCGAATGTGATCTTGGGTGCCCGATTTCCATCCAGATGCATCCCGTAAGCCGGCGTGCGTCCAGTCAATGCTGCTGCCAGTGCGCTGGGACCCCCCTCCCGGTTAGTGCGTGCTCCCAGCACCGAGTTTGCATAGCACACCGCGCTGCTCTCCGCCCAGGCGATGTGCTCACCGAAATGGGGCACGTTTCCAGTCAGGTATGGTGTGCAGGTGCAGGTTGTGATCACGTTCATGCGGGCGAAGGCATCAATCACCTGGATTTGTTTTTCCGCAAATTCAGCTTCAATACCCAGTGCTTGCCAATTTTCGACATCCATACCGGCTGGGTTCAAGGTCGTCAAGACACGTGCCTTTCCGCCGCCTTGCTCTAGCTCGGTTAGAAAGTGCAAGCCCGCCTCACCGAGATTGTCGTAGCTGACTCCCGCGATCTGCACCGAAGTCACCGGCACCATATGCTTTGCATCATAAATCGCACCCAGCGCGACCAGGATCTCCATCGCTTTCTGGGTTGCCTTACCCTGCTCTCCGGCTAGCATGGCTTGCTCTTCACCTGATAATTTCATACAAAACTCGCACCTTTACAAATTCACCTTCAAACAAATAAATAATAATGCATGTCATTGCGAACCCTGCGCTTTTCCGGAGTGAAGCAATCTCGATCTGAGGTAGACATACTTATTCTTGTGTACAATACCGATCAACGTTAATCAAACTTCTCCATCATGGTCTACGAATTTCTCCAAATCTACCTGGGGATAATCCACCTTCTCAAATGGTTTCCCCGCCTCCCCTATAGGTTTGGTTAGATCAAACCCGACCTTGGTTGTCAAGTGAGTACCCAGTTCAGCACTCGGATCCAGGCTCGAGCCGCGTTCCTTCTCCTTGACGACCAGATCCTCATCCCCCTGGAAGCGAGTCGCCATTGCCCACTCTACTTCAAGTGGATTGTAGATATCGATATCCTCGTCGACCACGAAAACATGCTTGCATGAACTGTGCCCATCGAAAGCTGCTTGTATTGCCCGCCTCCCATCAACTGGCGATTGCTTATCAATCTTCACAACAGCATGCAGCCAGGAGCTCCCACCAGGATTAACATTCACATCCAAACAGCGCACCACCTGATTGACACTCTTGAAAATGGTTGGCTCACGAGGCATACCCATCAGCAGCTTATGCTCTAATCCGCCAGGCAGGAGTGCCTGCCAAATCGCATCTCGACGGTGGGTGATCGCTTTTACCACAAATACAGGCTCCTCACGAACTACATCCTGGGTTTCGGTGAGATCCACGAAGGGACCTTCTGCGTGTCTCCTATCCAAATATACAGTGCCCTCCAGCACAATCTCAGCCTGTGCTGGAATATTCAAATCGACGGTCTTCGCCTTGACCACTTCAAGCAGTTCCAAGGCGTTGGCGATCTCCAGCTCATCAATACCAATATCCACGGAGGTAGCTGCAGCTGCCAGCACGTTGGGTCCACAGCCTACACATACGGCGACATCCACCTGGCCCAGATCTCTAAGAAAGGAATCGAAATTTCGTCCCTTGACCACGCGCATCGCCAGCTCAGTGCGAGAAATCTGCATACAGCGATGGAAATCCAAATTTTGACCATGATCTGGGTGTTTGGCAATCATGACTCCAGAGGTGATGTAGCGACCACCATCATTATCAAAGTGTCGTAGAATCGGCAGCTGGTCGAGATCAGGCCTCATAATCACCACCTCTTGGCAGGCTGCCTCAGAAATCACTTGAGGGGACGAGCGAACCTCAATCGCTCGCGTTAAGGTGGGAATAATCTCACTTAAGTCAAGACCAAAGTAATCAGCAAAAGCTGCTTTGGTGGGAAATATATTTCCTGCAACGATGAAATCTGCTTCCCGGATATTCTCAAAAAGCACCGCTTTCGGTTCAAACCCTTTCAACACTGCTGATATCTCACAGCTCGTTGATATCGGCTCCGTAATTATGATTAGATCACCACTTGCTGCTAAACGCTCGATATAACTTCTGAAGGACATATTCTTTTACCAGGGTCGCTATTGTATGACTGAAAATTCTAGGCTAAGTATGTGACCAATGTTCAGTCACGTTCGGTAGACCATTGGCATCCAGCGAGCCATCCGTGCTGAAAGTAAGATGGTAATGCAGGTCCGTCCGGAAAGGATCGATATTGCGGTCACTGAGTTCTGCTATCACTTCGGGTGCTGGGTGATTGTGAGGCCGAATATGGCTGCTCATCGCGATGCGGGTCGTTCCCGGGAGTGCATCCAGCCAGGGTGTGCTCCAATTTGCGGTAAAAAACCCATTTACAGCACCGTGATGGGGTGCCTGGAAAACAGCCAGGCCTGGAATCCCCGGTATACCCGCAGCTATTTGATCCCAGTTATCTGCCTCGCAATCGCCGCTCAACAAGAAGCTCACCTGACCCAAGGTCAATGCCAGCACGATCGAGTTGTTGTTTTCATTATTGGTATCGTAAACACCACTGGAAGTATAGGGCGGCCAAAGCACACTCAAACCAACATCTCCCAGGTTAGGAAGCAGCTTGGTATTATCCACTGCCTGGTGGCGGTTGACTTTTTTCGGGTACTTGTTTGCGTACGAGATCAGTTTGGCAAACCCACCGAAATCCACAGATTTCGGATACCAGAACCAATCTGTCTTAAAGGCGCTCATCATGGCTTGAATCCCGTTGGCGTGGTCAGCATGACCATGCGTCAACTGCACGAAGTCAAATATCCGCTGCCCATTAGTCAAGTCTACCCCACGGCGTTCTAAGAAGCGTTTTACAAACAGGTAGGAGGATCGCTGGTTGCTGGTATCGTTGCAGTCCACCAGGGCATAATGCGTTTGACCCGCATTGCTGAGCGACTCGATCAGGATCGAGTCTCCCCACCCGACATCAATTATGGTTATCGATAAGTTACTCATCACTGCTGTTCCTCATCCCAGTTTGGGAAACCACACGGCCGTCCAGGTCAACATAGTCTAAAACCCCCCGTTGTGGATCTTCCCGCTGCTGCAGGAAATTCTTCCTGGCAGCCGCGAACTGCTCATCGCTCCAAGATCTGAAAGATTCGCTCTCCTCCTGAGAATATCCGATCTCAATTTGACCGGATTGAATTAGCTGCCAGCAGCGCTCCACATAGGTATCAGCAGCAATTACCTCTTGTCGAAAAGTCAACGCCATTTGAAACAATCCAAATCTGATGCGCCAGACTGCCCCCCGCTCTAGCTGAACAGGCTTCCTTCCTGCTGAATATTGGCCGCTGTGTGGGTCAAACAGGAAATTAGGCAGCCAGATATACTCTGACTCCACCACCAGCCCCTCCACAGCTTCGATCTGATCAAACAAATGATCAATTGTGGATGCTGAATGGAATAACAGTTTTTCCAGATCCGGACGGTGCAGCGCAGTCGTTACTCCAAGGATCAAGAATGGCACCCTCTGCCCTCTCAGTATGGCTACCCAATCATCCCCCATCCCACTGGCATCGATGGTAAAGAAGGAGCTGCGGGTCATATTAAAACCTGCCAGCTGCTTCACATCATCAACAAGGATTGGAATTGTATATGGTCCTGGATAAGATGGTACACGCGGACTCTGCGCTAACTGATTAGAATTTT
>JALHTN010000585.1 GCA_022865865.1 Anaerolineales bacterium | reverse complement strand
TTTCCACGCCAGATCGTCGAGAAATTTCGCGCTTATTTCCCTCCTACTTTTACCTTCCGGGGAAGAGATGCACAGTATGATCGCACGATTCCAGGTGACAGCCCCGTGATTCTTACCGGGAGCTCCGCTCCAAATATTATCGATCCAGTATCTGGATACGAACGCAGGGCAACCTCAGCTGATTTGGCTCGCATTTCTCATTTGATCAACGAGCTGCCAGGTTATGATGTGTTTTCGATTTCAACACTCGCAGACGATGCTCCGTCTGGGCAGTTCAGTCTCTCACGTTTCTATCCCTCGATAAAAAACACCTTGAAACCAGTGCGCGCAAATACCCCGCCTGAAGAAGCAGAAGGCATGCTGAGCCTGGTCTATTTGATTGCCGGAAGTGAGTCTGCTTTCCGAGAGCGTCCGTTTGTCACCTTCCATTACTGCCCAGTAGTCTCTCCCCTTACGATGGATTTTGATTCGACGGAGGATTTGATATTTTTCAAGGAGCAAGGCTTACCCAGCTACTTCTCGATCGTGCCAAATGCCGGGCTGACCTCCCCACTTACCATGGTGGGCACGTTGGCCCAGAATAACGCTGAGTTTCTGGCAGCTGCAGTTCTCAGCCAGATGATCCATCCGGGAAGTGAGCTGATCTACAGCACGCTGCCAACGGTGGCAGATATGCGTACAGGTGCCTATTCCCCGGGTGCCATCGAGACAGGTATACTGCACATGGGTTGTGCTCAAATGGCACATTTCTATAACATCCCTTCTGGAGGGTACATCGGATTAACCAATTCC
This sequence comes from Anaerolineales bacterium, assembly GCA_022865865.1. Next base: position 4,508 of record JALHTN010000585.1, on the reverse strand, counting down.
AAGGTCAATGATGCCCAATCTGGATATGAGACAGGCATGTCTGTGACCGCCGGATACCTGGGTGGTGCCGATCTCTTCAACATGGGCGGCTTGCTGGATGCTCTGATGGCTTTTGATTTTGCGAAAGCTGTCATTGATAACGATATCGCCATGATGTTGAAGCGCATTCGCAAGGGTTTCGAATTTAGCGAAGAGAACCTGGCTTTAGATTTGATCAAAGATATTGGTCCTGGCGGGATGTTCGCAGATTTAGAGCACACTCTGGATCGCATGCGCACCACCATGCATTTAAGCGACATCGCCGATCGGCAGCCCCGCCAGCAATGGCAGGAGAATGGTGCTCATGATGTCCAGACCCGGGCGATGAAACGAGTAAAAGAAATACTCACCCAGGATAATCCTGCGATCTTTTCTCCAGAAATTGACGCTCAAATCCAGGCAAAATTCATCGGAATGGTCTCGGGTGAATCCAAACCCCCAGAAGGGTGGAAACGATCGCCATCCCCCACCCAGACAAGTAGAGAGACTCGTGATGAACGAAGAAAACGTCGCCACCAATAGAGTATCTCTCAGTGAGAAGCAGTTCAGATTATTATTAGATTAGACATACTACCTGATTATCAATTACAATTTTCCGATGCCGAATATCCCCAAGTCATCTTCTGAAAACTGCAAGGTTGCCCTGATGCCGTCCGGCAGGAAAGGCCAGGTTCCAATTGGGAGCAATCTACTTCAAGCTGCCCAGGAACTCGGTGTTGAGCTAGAGTCGATTTGCGGTGGACGCCAAACCTGCGGTAAATGTCAGATCATTGTCGAGGAGGGAAAATTTCCAAAGCATGGCATAACTTCGAGATCCAATCACATATCAGACCCAACCGTTCTGGAACGAGAATACGACCTGGAACACAATCTCAATGGACGCCGTCTGGCATGTGCGGCACAAGTTCTTGGCGATATCCTGATCACGGTTCCTGAGGAGAGTCAAGCAAACAAGCAGATAATCGCAAAAGCTGCTACCGAACGCACAATCGAAGTCAATCCCGCAGTAAGGCAGCTTTACGTTGAGGTCGAACCTGCGGTTCTGGGTGATCCGCGTGGAGACTGGGAGCGGCTCGCTCAAGCTTTACAGGATCAGTGGCAGCTCACAAAACTTGTCATCGATCCAAGGGCATTGGTCACCCTGCAATCCATTCTCCGGGAGGGAGATTTTGCAGTCACGGTGACCCTATGGCAAGATAAGGAAGTTCTCCGCCTGCAACCCGGATATCAAGATGGCATTTATGGTCTGGCAGTCGATGTGGGCTCTACCACGGTAGTGGCGCATTTATGTGATCTACGCACTGGCTCAGTTCTCGCGACCCAATCGGCTATGAATCCGCAGGTTCGTTTCGGGGAAGACCTGATGAGCCGCATCAGCTATACCAATTCAGAACCGCAGGGTTTAGCGAGGATGAACCGCATGATCATCCAAACTCTGAATGGGCTGGCTGAGAAAGCCGCTCATGAGGTTGAATTATCCCCCCAGGATATCACTGATGTTGTTGTGGTCGGGAACACCGTCATGCATCACATTCTGCTGGGTATCGATCCGACCCAACTGGGTGTTGCTCCTTTTGCTTTAGCGACTTATTCCGCGCTAGATCTAAAAGCCCGGGACCTCGGTCTAAACCTGAATAATGCCTGCCGGGTGCATATTTTACCCCTGATTGCAGGCCATGTCGGCGCGGACAATGTTGGGGTCATGCTGGCGGAATCACCAGCTGACCAGGATGGAATTTCATTAATCGTGGATATTGGCACAAACGCAGAGATCATCCTTGGTGATCGTATTCAGACTCTGGTCGCCTCCAGCCCCACTGGACCCGCTTTTGAGGGTGCCCAGATCACTCACGGTCAGCGGGCAGCACCTGGAGCGATCGACCGGGTGCGTATCGATCCAAAAACCCTTGAGCCACGCATCAAAGTCATCGGTCACAACGATTGGATCGTCCCGCAAACTGATAGCGGTGTTCCACCTCAGATCAAAGCAACCGGGATTTGCGGCAGCGGGATCATCGAAGTGATCGCCGAGCTCTTTTTGGCTGGTATTATCAACTCCAAGGGTCATTTTATCCCCAGCGCAGCGGAACGATCCCCTCGTATCCAATTTAACGGTCCCACAGGTGAGTATGTTCTTGCAGAAGCTGACTGCACTGCCACTGGTTCTGCGATCATAATCACTCAAAATGATGTGCGCGCCATCCAGCTGGCAAAAGCTGCCCTCTATGCAGGCACAAAGCTGCTCATGGACCATCGCGGCGTCAAACAAGTCGACCGGATAATCCTGGCCGGGGCATTCGGCACTTTCATTAACCCCTATCACGCCATGGTACTGGGATTAATCCCTGACTGTGATCTGGATCACGTGGTGGCAATCGGCAATGCCGCTGGTGATGGTGCTCGTTTGGCTTTGCTTAATAAGAACTTGCGCCATAAAGCCGTCCAGTTAGCTCGTTCAGCAACTTACGTCGAAACACCACTCGAAACCACCTTCCAGGATGAATTTGTTGCCGCACTGAACATCCCCCATGCCACGCACCCTTTTCCCCACCTGGCTGGCAGCTTACCGGAATTCCCAGAGGAAAGTACCCGCAAGCGGAGAAGCCATCTGCGATCTGGAGAATACACGAACAGAATATCCCAGCAAACAATTCCCATTATCTCAACTGATGATAAAATCCCCTAAGATGGAGTTAAACATAATATGAGCGAAGATATAGATATCACCAAACTTGAAACTGCTGAAATTCTAGAGCTGATCCAGGACGACCTTTACGACGGTTTGGCGGACGAAGTAGTTGCCAGTGTTAACGAGCTGCTTGCCCGTGAAATGACCCCTTACGACTTGCTCAATAAAGGGTTGGTTGCCGGAATGGATATCGTGGGCAAGGATTTCCGGGACGGAATTTTATTCGTGCCAGAAGTATTGATGGCAGCCAAGGCGATGAAAGCAGGAATGAATATTCTGCGGCCTCTACTGGTGGAAACCGGTGCACCCCAAATGGGCACCCTGGTGATCGGCACCGTCAAGGGTGATATCCACGATATTGGAAAGAATCTGGTTTCGATGATGATGGAGGGCGCTGGTTTTAACGTCATCAACCTGGGTATCAATACAGATGTGGATGTATTTCTCGACGCGGTGCGCGAACACAAACCAGACATCCTTGGTATGAGCGCCATGCTGACCACCACGATGCCCTACATGGGGGTAGTGATCGAAACGCTCGAACAAGAAGGACTGCGTGAGCAGCTGCTGGTCTTAGTTGGTGGTGCACCGCTTAATGAAGCCTTTGCCGAAGAGATTCGCGCCGACGCGTACTGCCGCGATGCTGCTGTAGGTGTAGAAACTGCGAAGAAAATGATGGCGATCAAACGCGGCCAGCTCAATTAGGAGATACCATGCCAACCATTCAAGACCTGGTTGATAAAAATGGGTATGTCATCACAGATGGCGCTATGGGCACGGTGCTGTTTGCCGCGGGTTTGGAACAGGGTGATCCACCAGAATTATGGAACCTCAAGTACCCTGACCGCGTAGCTGATGTTCACCAGGCGTACCTGCAGGCAGGTTCGCAGATTGTCCTGACCAATACATTCGGCGGCACGCGCCTCCGCCTGGCTCTTCATAACGCCCAATCCCAGGTAGCACAAGCCAATCATGCTGCGGCAGAAATCTTACGCAAAGTGGTTGAGCAGAGCGGGAAGGACGTAATAGTGGCCGGCGATATCGGACCCACCGGTGAGGTGCTGGCTCCCTATGGGGAGCTCGCTTTCCAGGATGCCAAAGATGCATTCAAAGAACAGGCTTCCGCATTGATCTCCGGGGGTGTCGATTTGATCTGGATAGAGACCATGTCCGATCTTGAAGAAGTTCGCGCCGCAGTCGAAGGTACTCGTGAGGTTTCAACGAACATTCCCATTGTGACCACCATGACCTTTGATACGCATGGTCGCACGATGATGGGCGTGACACCAGAACAGGCTTTTGAGACTCTTACTTCATTCGGTGTTGAGGCTCTGGGTGGGAACTGCGGCAATGGTCCCGAGGAGATCATCGAGGTGATCACCAGGATGCGTGCCATTGACCAGGAAACCATCCTGGTGGCGAAAGCAAATGCGGGTATTCCGGAATTAGTGCAGGGTAAAGCGGTCTATCGCGCCAGCCCAGAAACTATGGCAGATTATGCCATCCAATCGTACCAGGCAGGGGCCAGGGTGATCGGCGCGTGCTGCGGCAGCACACCGGATCATATTTTCGCAATAGTTGAGTCTTTGTCCCAGCACGCTGTGTAATGAAAGATACAGCCTTGATCGTTTGCGGAGCCCTGGCACGCGAAGTGCTGGCAATAAAAGAGAAGCACGGTTGGGATGCCGAAGTATTTGGTATACCCGTTCTGCTGCACAACAGGCCCGAAAAAATCCCCCCCGCGGTACTCGCTCGCATTCAACAGCTGAAAGATCAGTAT
>JALHTN010000584.1 GCA_022865865.1 Anaerolineales bacterium | reverse complement strand
CCTTGCGGACCACAGATTTGACCCGCGCGGAGCATGGTGCCATCGCCTCCGAGCGCGATCAATAAATCATAATTGCCATTTGTGATTTGCTTCCGTAATTTCTCATCGAAGAGCAAACCAGAGGTCACATGAAGATCTTTCTCCCGTAAATAGGAAACGACGTGTTTTGCTTCCTTGACGGCGATAGGGATCTCAGGGTGGGGTGCAACGGCAATATGATGGAAACCATGATCATTAGTTGACATGCGATTATTATAAACGAGTTTACCCATGACCAATTTTAGTAATGGGATCTCATTGATCCTGATAATTTTTGGGTTAAGAAGCTTACTTATCAGCTCAGAGACTGGTCACAAATCGCATTAAATCCACATTTCTGGCAGCGGTTCAATGATTCATGGGAACGATCAATTGCTCGTCTTCTTCCGAGGGCGCGAATTTCTCTAATTAGATTGATAACACTTTGCTCGAGTGTTGGGGTGAAATCAACAGCGATATCTTGGTTGGAGTAATGCAGGATGCCATACTCAGGTCTGATTCCAAAAGTTTGATCGATTAATAGACAATAGGCAGCTAATTGATAAATGTGGGAATCGTAAGGTGCCTGTCTTCCGCGACCAGATTTAACTTCAACCGGTATCAATCCTCGGTTAGATTCAACGATGAAATCAGGTTTACCTGTTAAATTATAAGTTGGATCGTATAGTGGTGCCTCGACTTTTCCCCACTGTTTATGGTCCGAGTAGATTAATCTACCTGCTGGTAAACCAGTGGATCGCCGCTGTCGAGTGGATATCCAAAACAGCAGGATACCCGAGAGAATCAGGAACCCAATGAGAAATAGCAAAATATTAAATCAACCTTCCAGTGAGGTAAATTGCGAAGAGCACTATTGCGGTTATGAAGAGGCCATAAGCAAATACGCGCAAACACCCACTAATCATGACCGTTCGTGTATTCTGAATGTGGATTTTTGTACCAGCTGCGAGCTCTTGTTGATTTTCTTGAGCGTATCCTTGTTTTTGGTACCACCAGGCACGTTTACAGAAGAGGTAGGTACCAATTTCAGAGGCTCGAATCGTACTCATGGTCCTTTAAGTTTTTTCTCAAGTTGGGCCATGGATCTTTCCAGATGCTCTTGGCGCAGACTTAGTGTTAGATCACCACGTGTACGCTCGATAATGCTGCGAGCAATATCTGTTTGGCGACGAATTCCGCCTGTGATAGCATTTGGATAATCCATAGTGATCAGGACTGCATAAATATCATCCATGTGTTGAAGCAGCCGTTCAGCTTCTTTAGAATACCCCAACCGTAAAATATCCAAGCAGCGGCGTCGAAATTCGCCCACCGCTTCAGCTAAACCATTTAGATAAGATGAATTCTCCAATTTTAATTCCTGGGGCGTGGGTAAGTCCTTCTCATTTACCAATGCATAAACAATGGATGCTTCTGCGAATTCCTTGAGAGCATCTTGGGTATAACCTGCATAATAGAGGTCTGGATATTCCTCCAATTCTGTTTGCAGTGAAATTGCGATGCTTGAAGCATTTTTTAATTGATCTTCGGCAGCAGTGAAATCATTTCTATGCACTGATCTGATAGCGTTTGCACAATAACGGGTGAGGGTGCGCGCTTGAGAAAGAGCGTGATCGCGTGCATTTGTTCGAGCCTCGAATGCCTGGTGAATATCTTCGGCAATAACAGCTAATTTATCCATAATTATTCCTTGGTGGGTTCTTCAGTTGGAGAGTCTGGGCGGAAGAGGTAGTCTGCCAACGTTTGTGATCCTGGAACACTAATTTCTCCAAACGATGATTCGTAGCGTTTAATATTCTCACCGAGAGCACGAAATAATAATTTTGCTCCCAAGGGCGACATCACAATACGGGTGCGGACTTTCGCAGGTCTGGTTCCAGGTAATAAGTGAGCAAAATCGAAGACTATCTCTGACGGTGAGTGAGCAATCCGGACCAGGTTGATATAGATCGCCTCAATGTCATCAGGGACCGCCATGGGGGGCATTTTTACTGGTTTTGGCTTCTCAGGTTTGTCTGACATATATTTCTCCTGATCATAAGATTTTAGTCCACCAGAAGAGTGCACACCAAAAGGCGGAGGAGATGGATTTCCTTCTACCTCCGCCCTAGAAGCTGCACATTCTCGGATTTAAGGCGCTCAAGATTGAAATTGTGGTGTTAGATCGCACGCGCTATTTCGCAGGCAGAATATACGATTTAGAATGGAATATCCTCTGGTTCCGATATCCCTGGGGAATCTTTTGTGGTGTAACCAGATTCATCTTCAGCTCGAGAGGAGAGAAAGCGAACTTGATCAGCAGTGATTTCATAACTTGCCCCGGAGGTTCCGTCTTGCTTGGTCCAGACTTTGGGTCCGCCGGTATCTTGATCAGGGTTGAGTCTGCCTTCGACAAGGACTTTACTACCTTTTTTCAGAAACTGGTTGCACGCTTCCGCTTGTTTGCCCCAAGTGGAAACTCTGAACCAAGTAGTTTGTTCTACTGGATTGCCATCGGAGGTGGTATATTTGCGGTTTGTGGCTACGTTGAAATTTGTGACCGCTGCCCCAGAAGGGGTATAACGCATTTCCGGGTCCCGGCCTAGATTGCCGATTATGATAATTTTTTGGTACATTGGGGGTCTCCTTTCAATACAGTGAGCGGAAAAATATTTTTTTACGGACGAACATCGCCCGTGATAAGCCAGTGTGGCACTCACCGATAAGCAGAACAATTGTACACTAAATTTCCGGACAAATAAAGGATTGTTAGCAAAACCTCACTCATTACGAAATTGGAGGCAGTAATGGTGGAAGGTGTTGCTGACCCAGGCATTACCTAATCCATATGGTGCGAGGCGAATGTCATCCTGGCACCATATTTTTTCGTCTTTCAGAGTGTAAGTGTCTCCTAATTCACGTGCTAAATCCCAGGCGAGAGGGTAAATTTTTCCGCCCTTCTTAATATTTTTTACAATAATCGTAATATATCCCCGGGGTAGAACATACGGTTTTATCGCAGTATAAATATTCACTAATTTCTCGAGGAATTGCTCGTAATCATGGATATTACCAAGGTCTTCAGGATTATCTGAGTAGTGAAGATCGAGTTCTGCTGTGGCGCGCCGTTTTTTTTGAGTTTGCGCACCTTTAGCATGCAGCATATCCCAGTATGGTGGTGAGGTGAGCACATAATTTACAGCAGGTAAGCGATATTCTTCGAAGAATCTTGATATGTTGAGCGCATTGCCCTGGATTACCTGGCAGGAAAGGTGCTGAGCTGCATCACCCAAAATTTCTTGTTCACTCTCAACCGCTTGATTGGCTATATCAACATAGGTTGGATTGAGTTCAATTCCGATACTGCTGCGCCCGGATCGCAATGCTGCCACCAAGCTGCTTCCAGTTCCAACCATAGGATCAAGTATGACTTGACCTTCTTTCGTGAAGAATTCGATGAATTGCTGAGCTAATGTTTCCGGAAACTTTGCTGGATGCCGCATTACTCCTTTCTTACGTGGGGGAGGAGCGTGGATGAACCAGGATTTCTGGAATTTCAGCCAAGTTTTTGGATCAAGATTATTCAATCGGTTAACAAAGGGACGTTTAGCCATGGCTGTTATTGAAGTATTTGTCTCACAACGAGATTAGAAAAATTTACCGTGACGGCGGTCTCTCCCAATGATCTTGCGAATACACCTAGATTGCCAATCTGGAGAGCAGGATCAATAACGGTAAATTGATGTTGATCATTAATAAAGAAGCGCATTTCGTCTCCATGCAATCTTACTCCTAAACGAGATGGTATGGGTGCACCGGGTGGAATAGAATTATTTTGGATCCAAGGTTGTGGTGAGGTAGCTGTTCCTTGAATGACTCGATCTAACCTTACTCTTCCATCACAGGATAAGGCATAGCGGTAAAAATTACCGGGAGAAGACATTCGTAATAACAGCCCGTATTGGTCCTCTCCCTGACAGAGGGTAGGAGATGTGGTGACCTCAACGTGATAATCCCCCAAAAGTGGTTCCTTGCGGATGCTGTACTGGTAAGCACCGGGTTCAGCAATCGCGATTGTGAGTTCATTAACTCCCAAGGAGATGTTGCCAGAAGATGTAGAGCCCAAGACCCATAGATCGGGTTCGGTGAAATCATCACTAAACATGACCTCTCCCAGATTATGAGGTAATTCAGGGGTCGGGGTGTTGCCGAGGTCTGGAATTATGGTTGGTGTGGTGGTTGGTGGAAACCATTCCACAGTTGCAGTAGGGGAGGATGTTGATGTTGCAGTAGGAGTAAATTCCACGCTTGGCTGCGGGGTTTGGGTAGGAGCACAAGCGGAAAATATAATTATCAGCATCAATCCACTCAAAGTGAAATTATGGATAAGATTATGGATCTTGTGGATCATCCTTCTGAATAGAATCATATCCCTATATGATATCAAGTTAAATTCTGGGGATAACGCTCAAAACTCAAAATTCTAACTGCTTCACCCCTGGTATCGTTTGAGAATGTTAGGGACTAGATATTCGCTGAATGATCGTTCAATGTCGTAATCTGGTTTCCAATCCCAATCCCGGCGTGCATCATTGTCATTCAGGTCTGCAGGCCAGCTATCCACAATCTGTTGTCGTTTTAGGTCGGGTTCGAAATTGATTTCAGCATCGGGAAATGCCATCAGCACCTGCTGGCGAAATTGCTCAGCAGTTAAACTGAAGCTGGTTACGTTATATACCGTACGGCAAAGTGCCTGTTTGGGAGCCTGGGAAAGATCGAGCAGAGCAGTTACAGCATCCGGCATCGCCATAAATGGGATTTGGGTGTCCGGGCGCACAAATGCAGCATAAGCTTCGTTCTGCGCTGCAGCATGCAACATTTCAGGTCCATAATCACTGGTACCACCGCTGGGGACAGTGAAAGCACTGATCAATCCAGGGAAGCGTACACATCGAAAATCAAGCGTTTGGGGCCTTTCTGCAGCCAGCTGACGGTAATATTCATTGAAATACGTTCCAAGCATTTCACAATACAGTTTATTACAACCATACATCGTAATTGGATAATTCCATTCCCATTCCCGAACCTTTGGAAATTCGGATTTGGTCTCTAAATCCGGCATTCCATAGGCTGCGATCGAGCTGGGAAAGATGAACATAACCGGGTCTCCACGCCACTCAGATTGCTCTGCAGCTAATTGGAGCAAACCCATCGTCCCTTCGACATTAACCTGGTGGGCAGCGACGGGAGTAAATTCAGCTCGAGTGGAAAGCAAAGCTGCCATATGAAAGATGGTGATAATCTCATACTCGCTGACCAATCGATTTAACAGCGATTTGTCCAATATGTCGCCTTGAATATGACTGGAATAATTCGTGTATTCAGGAGGTAAAGGACGGATATCCAAGGTGAGGAGATTGCTGTACCCTAACTCGGACAGGTTTTTAACCAGCGCCAGACCTACTTCACCACTTACTCCGGTGATCAATGTGACCTTCTTTCGCATTTCAGCCTCCAGGAAATAAGGTTTTGAGCGATTGTGTTAAGTTTTTTCGATGACTTGATCTCGTTCTGGACCAACTGATATTAATCTGACCTGGATCCCGATTAATTCCTCGATTCTTAAGATGTAATCTCTCGCGGCATGGGGCAGGTCATCCCACTTGCGAATTGACTGGATATCCTCCTGCCAACCGGGAAGCTGTTCATAAATGGGTTCATATCCTTTCAACTCCCCAGGACCGAAAGGAAGTTCAGAGAATGACTTTTCGCCTTTGCGGTAATTTGTACAAATGAACAGCTGGTCAAATCCTGACAAGATGTCAAGTTTCGTGAGGGCCAGTTCATTGATTCCGTTTATGCGGACAGCATATCGTAGGAGGATCAGATCGAGCCAACCAACCCGTCTAGGACGTCCAGTTGTCGTACCGAATTCGTCCCAGGGCTGTTCACCTGTACCACGCAGTCGTTGAGCCAGATCACCCGTGATTTCTGTGGGGAATGGCCCAGAGCCGACCCGTGTCTGGAATGATTTTGTCACTCCTATCACTCGCGTTTCGTGGCCAACTCCCAAACCCAGACCAACCAGGGCACCCCCTGCAGTGGGAGTAGAGCTGGTGACAAATGGATAAGTTCCATGATCGAGATCGAGCAAGGTGCCTTGAGCTCCTTCAGCAAGAACGCGATTTCCCTGGTGTAACGCGTTCGTTAAGAGGGATGAAACATCACTGATATGGGGGCTGATTTGACTGGCGTAGCGGCACAATTCATCAACCACCTCCTGAGGGTCGAGCGCTTCAGATTGGTAAAGTTTCGTCAACTGCTGGTTGACATCAGCTACATGTTTTTGGATCGTGAGTTTGAAATCGGCAAGATCGAGCATGTCCAGTAGACGAATACCTTGTCGAGAAACCTTACTTGTGTAGGCAGGACCGATACCGCGTAATGTTGTACCGATTTTGGCGCTGCCGCGTGCAATCTCTTGGGCTCTGTCAAGCGCCAGATGGGCAGGAGTTATGAGATGAGCGGCGAAGGATAGCTGTAAACGCCGGGGAGAGATTTCGATGCCAGAGTCGATCAATGTCTTCATTTCATCTAAAAGGATAGCTGCATTTAATACGACGCCATTTCCAATTACTCCCACAGTGTGTGGTTGGATAATCCCGGATGGGATTAAATGAAGTCTGAAGGTTTGTGAGCCAACTGAGACTGTGTGCCCAGCATTATCACCACCATTGAAACGGGCAACATAATCTGCTTGGGCTGCAAGCAGGTCAACAAAGCGACCTTTCCCCTCGTCCCCCCATTGGGTGCCAACGACAATGTCTAATGGCATATCCCGCTCCATTTCTGTTGTAAAATATGTCACGAAAACATATATCCAGTTTCATTCTAGCATAAACAAACTCAAACGTAAATTCAGCCTCAATCTATAAGGTTTCATCGATTAATTTGATTGAAACTGAATCGGATTATCTCGTTCTGAAGGAGAAGAAAATGTTAAAAATTGGTTATATTGGATTGGGATTGATGGGGAAATCTATGGCACGCAATATCCTTAAGGCAGGATTTCCTCTAACCGTACACAACCGCAGTCAGGAAGCGGTGGCTGAACTGCAAAGGGAAGGTGCCCAAGCAGCTGCCTCACCAGCAGAGGTTGCATCTCTGGTTGATGTGGTGATCACAAACTTACCTGACTCGCCTGATGTCGAGCAAGTCGCACTTGGAAATCATGGGATTATAGAGTCAGCTGAAGAAGGGAAAATTTTTATTGACAATTCGACCATTAAGCCTGCCACAGCGAGATTGATCGCTGAGAAATTAGGTGAGAAGGGTGTTTCGTGTTTAGACGCACCGGTCAGTGGGGGAGATATCGGTGCTCAACAGGGGACACTGGCTATCATGGTGGGTGGACCCAGCCAGACTTTAGAAAAGGTCAGACCAGTTCTGGAAGCAATGGGGAAAAAGATTACGCATGTTGGAGAAGCAGGGGCAGGTCAGATCGCAAAAGCTGCCAACCAGATCATGGTTGCAGCGCAGATGGTTGCCATGGGAGAATTGTTGATATTTGCTCGAAAAGCTGGCGCGGATCCGCAAAAGGTGGTCGAAGCCATCCAAGGAGGGGCAGCACAGTGCTGGACCCTAGATGTAAAACCCGAACGTTTATTCTCCGGAAATCGCCAACCTGGATTCAAGGCTTATATGCAAGCGAAGGACCTGGGTATTGTCTCGGATACTGCCCGGTTGTATGGAATACCATTAGTATCCGCATCAGTGCACAACCAGCTTTTCAATGCCATGCTGGCGATGGGAATGGGCGATGAGGATAATTCTGCGGTGGTTGGTGTGATCGAAGCATTAGCCGGCACAAAATTATTAGAAGATTAGTTATTGCTCACAATTGAATTATTAGCCTTGGCGGTTGATGTAGGACTTTTTTTCCGGTTTTCTGATAAACTTATTATTAATCACAATGACTGCACTGCTTGACAATCTAATTCACCAGTTTTTCAAGGTTATGATTGAAGGAGATGTTCAGATATGAATAAGATGAAATCAATGCGGATTCTAATCTTGGTAAATCTAATCGTGCTCGTATTTTTAACCGCTGCAATACCACTACCGAAATCCGCAGGAATCGCTTTAACTAATGAGAAATCAGATTTAGTTGCCTTAAAAATCCAAAACGATTCAACCAGCATGGCCTATTTGTGGTTGGATGGACCCGCATTCTATTACATGGTAGTCAAGCCGGGAGAAACAAAAACCTATACCGTGCTGCGTGGAGAATACTTCAAGGATGTCAGTTATTGTGGTGCGAGGGATTCTTCAATCGTAGACATCACTCGACATACAAAGCTAATTATGCCAGTATGTGGAGCGAACTCAAGGCAATCACCGAGTTCTCCTCACATTGTGGATATCACCAATACGATTAAAATCGTGAAGGTAACGTTGACCAACGAAGCAGACTCACGAGTTTTGGCGATCCTCACAGGACCTTCGACCTATGTCTTTTCACTTGATAAAGAAGCCTCAAAGGATTACACAATTGCCAAGGGTGATTACGAAGTGGAGTATTTTGCTTGCGGTGGATACAGTGTAAAAGAGTGGTCCGCATACCACAAGAGCATTTTGAAATTTAAGTGTCCCAAATAGGAGACAATATTAGTAGAATTATGTGGTAATGGTATAATTCAACAAACCTGAATATCAAACGCTTTGACCGGGAAGAGTAGTTGGTGCTGCTAGCAACAGGGAGAGATGATCAAAGATTGAGAGTCATCTCAGGATAGCCCCCAATGAATACCACCCGCGAGCGGAACCCTGAAAAATCCCGGGTACTTTCCAAGGAATAATTAGGGGAACCGGAAACCCCGTTATCGGTATCGCAGAGATAAGCTTGGAGCTTAATCTGGGTGGAACCGCGTGAAATTTACTCTCGCCCCAGAAGGGTGAGAGTTTTCATTTATTCAAAATTATTGAAAGTGTGATTAGCAGGAGGAGAAATGGCAAAGGAAGATATGGTGAGATATGAGGACAGCAACCTGTACCGGGTCCGGCACTCGTCAGCTCACGTGATGGCGCAAGCTGTGATCGAGATGTTTCCGGATGGGAAAGTTGCAATTGGACCACCCATCGAAGATGGATTTTATTACGATTTTGATTTACCTCGCCCGCTCACTCCAGAAGACCTGGATGTTTTAGAAAAACGGATGCGGGAGATCATCGCAGGAGACCATGAATTTGAGAAACGGGTTCTGCAAGCGGATGAAGCGCGCCAACTTTTTTCTGACCAACCATATAAAATTGAATTGATTGATGGACTTGAACAAGGTGGTTTCGATGAGTATGGGGAACCACTGGATGAAAAACCAGATATATCCATCTATAAACAAGATGCATTCGTTGATTTATGCAGAGGACCACATGTAGCAAATACAGGTGAAATTAATCCGGATGCGATCAAGCTGTTAAATGTAGCTGGAGCGTACTGGCGGGGAGACGAACAGCGTCCCATGCTGCAGCGAATATATGGTACGGCATGGGAATCGGCTGATGACCTTGAGCAATATTTATGGCGATTGGAGGAAGCTCGCAAGCGCGACCATCGCCGATTAGGGAAAGATCTGGACCTATTCAGTGTGAGTGAGGAGGTCGGTCCTGGATTGATCCTCTGGCACCCCAAAGGGGGGATGGTGCGGAAACTGACTGAAGATTACTGTCAGCAAGAACATGAAATCGGTGGATATGATTTTGTGTATTCTCCTCATATCGGGAAAGCCCATCTTTGGGAGACAAGTGGGCACCTGGATTGGTACCAGGAGAATATGTATTCTCCATTGGATATTGAAGGCCAGGAATACTACCTAAAACCGATGAACTGCCCATTCCATATCGAGATCTATAAGAGTAAAACACGCTCTTATCGAGATCTGCCAGTACGCTTCGCGGAATGGGGTACGGTTTATCGCTATGAGCGCAGTGGTGTGCTGCATGGGCTTTTGCGCGTGCGGGGATTTACTCAGGATGATGCCCACTTATTTGTCCAGCCAGAGAAAATGCCGGAAGAAATTGATCGTGTATTGGAATTCAGCCTTAATATTTTGCGAGCATTCGGTTTCAAAGAATTTCAAGCTTACCTTTCAACACGCAACCCTGATAAAGCCGCTGGTTCTGACGAGCAATGGCAAGCGCCTACGGAAGCTTTGCGAAATGCGTTAGAACGAGCAGGGATAAATTATCAGGTTGATGAAGGAGAAGCTACCTTCTATGGTCCAAAAATTGATCTTAAGGTGCGTGACGCACTTGGCCGGGAATGGCAGCTGAGCACGATCCAATTTGATTTTACTTTGCCAGAGCGATTTGACCTGGTGTACGTCGGTGAGGATGGTAAAGATCACCGCCCTTATATGATCCATCGAGCATTACTTGGATCCATGGAAAGGTTCATGGGCGTTTTGATCGAACATTTTGCAGGGGCATTTCCGGTCTGGTTAGCTCCGGTACAAGCGGTATTGATTCCTATCGCTGATCGCCATTATGATTATGCTCACGAGGTCGCAGGAATTCTTGGTGAAGCTGGTTTACGTGTAGAAGTTGACCAGCGCGGTGACCGCATGAATGCAAAAATTCGTGATGCTCAAAACCAAAAAATCCCTTATATGTTGGTGATCGGTGATAGGGAGGTGGAGGCGGAATCAGTTTCCGTGAGGCTGAGATCAGAAGAAAACCTTGGCGCAATGTCGATTGAGGAATTCCAAGCTAAAGCAAAACAAGACATAGCAGGGCGTGAATAAGGTATGCGGCAAAATCTCCGTGGTTGACGATTCAAGCAGACTTATGGTATCATGCGCACGTCTATGTAGTAGAACCCGTTGATATATATTTAATAAGGAGTGCAATATTAGCTCATCACAATTTCGGATAAATAATTCCATCCGCGTCCCTCAAGTTCGTTTGATTGATGGTAGCGGAGAAAATGTTGGCGTTGTATCAACGGAGGAAGCCTTACGCCTTGCCCAAGAATCTGACCTTGACCTAGTTGAGGTTGCTCCGAACGCTGATCCACCCGTATGCCGGGTGATGGATTATGGGAAATTCTTATACGAACGAACTAAGAAGGAGCGAGAGGCTCGCAAAGCGCAAGTCAAAGTTGAGATAAAGGAAATTCGCTTAAGACCAAAAACCACTGAGCATCATCGAGGATTTAAAGTGCGCGATGCCAGACGATGGCTTGAAAGCGGGAAGAAAGTTAAGGTTCGTATCCGCTTTCGTGGTCGCGAGATCACTTATCCGGAAATTGCACTGAATGATTTGAGAGATATCGCTGAAGAATTATCCGATGTCGCCATTGTTGAACAGAACCCTTCGTTAGAAGGCAATGCTATGCTGATGGTTTTGGCGCCAGCGAAAGCAAAACAGAAATAAGATAGGAATCAGGTCGAATTACGCAATAATAAGCATTTGCAGAGTTTATCCGCGAATGAGATTTGTTCCGCGGGATTTTGTTTGAGAGGAGTGAAAGACGTGGCGCGGAAAAAACGAACTGGCAAGTATAAACTAAAAACTCATAAAGCCACCTCAAAAAGATTCCGGCTTACCGGGTCTGGAAAGTTGGTGCGTACCAAAGGCGGAAAAAGCCATAGACGTCGAGTTACATCGAAAAGAACGAAACGACTGTTCACAGAGATGCTCCCAGTTAAAGGCCGTGGGATCAAGAAGCGTGTGAATCGGCTAGCACCGTATTTGAAGAAGCGTAAATAATTATCCATTGTTAGATTAATAATCTCGATTGGTGAGTGTGTGCAACGAGTAAATTTTGTGCGTAATCTCGCACGGGTACTGACGCTCGACTAATCGCAGGAGTATAGAAATGGCAAGAGTAAAAACAGGGCCTCATCGCCGCAGGCATCACAAAAAAGTTCTCAAGATGACGAAGGGTCAATTCAACTCCCGTCATAAATTATTCCGCATAGCTAATGAGGCTATGTTGAAAAGCTTATGGTATTCATACCGCGATCGCAGGAATCGGAGACGCGATCTGCGCAGATTGTGGATTGCACGAATTAACGCCGCTGCCAGGATGAACGGCATCACCTACAGCCGTTTCATCCATGCTATGAAACAATCAGGGATCACTTTGAACAGGAAGATGTTGGCTGATATGGCCGTGCGTGATCCTCAAGCATTCTCAGCGGTAGTAGAAAAAGCTCAAGCGAGCTAATTCCAAATAATTAATCAATTTATATTTGGTATTAGGCGGATTTCTATCCGCCTATGTTGCATTTAATTGCAATTATTAAATGGGAAAAACTATACTCCAGCAGGTGTGTATTGGTGTTGATTTGGTGAGATTTCACCGCGTTGACTTCACATGTTGGAGATGCTACAATCGCAGATGAGGTTTAATGAATCAGCTAGTCAGGGAATTTGTCCTTGGATCTGGGAAGTCTATCCAAATTATCTCCGGTGACATAACTGAAGAACATGTCGACGCGATCGTAAATGCTGCCAATGCATACCTCCAACATGGAGGTGGAGTAGCTGGCGCAATATCACTCAATGGAGGTCCCCAAATTCAGGTTGAAAGCGATGCTTGGTTTGAACAGCATGGTCCTGTCCAGCATGATTCACCCGCCTATACCGGTGGTGGAGAATTACCCTGTCGTTATTTGATACATGCTGTCGGTCCAGTATGGGGGGAGGGTGATGAAGACGTAAAGCTCGCGGCTGCGATAATGGGCGCCTTGATATTAGCAAATCGGTTGGAGTTGAACTCGATAGCCTTCCCAGCTATTTCCACAGGGATATTCGGATTTCCCAAAGAACGCGCTGCCAAAATTATTCTCCAGGTATTCAAGGATTATTTCGGAGAATTTCCAGACACCAGATTGGAACTGGTACGCCTGGCCCTCTTCGATGAGGAATCTGTCGCTGTCTTTCTTCAGGCTGCAGATCTTGAATTTAATATACCTAATAATAATCAAATGATAAAGTCAACTGGAT
>JALHTN010000583.1 GCA_022865865.1 Anaerolineales bacterium | reverse complement strand
TGGGGTGATATCAGAAATCAGCATTGTCCACCGGTCCTGCCCGTCTGTGCGCCTGTTCGGTATCCTGATTTGTCTGCTTCAGATATCTCTGTAGAACTGCTGTCGATTCGTGCCCCATTAGCTTTGCCAAAGTAAATATATCAGTTCCCTCGCGCAACATGCCAAGACAGAAGGCACGTCGGAAATCATGCAATGATGGTTCAGGTACATCAGCTGCCGTGGCACGGCGAGTGATAATTCCTCTAAGACCATCATAACCCAATCGCTCGGACCCAAATCTTGGATGGGTAACCCATAACGCCTCACAATTATCCTGGCGATGTTTGAGATAGCGCCGGATGGCTCTTTTCGAATGTTTTCCGATATAAACCGTTCTTGGTTTGCTCCCCTTGCCTTGCCGTATGAGGATATCCCCTCTAGCTTGATTGGTGTCATTCAGGTCAATTGCAAGAAATTCACTGGCTCGTGCTCCTGTATCCAGCAAGCATAGAAGAATCGCAGCGTCTCTATCTCCGGTAATTGTTCCCCGCTCACATACCTTGACCATCTTGGATACATCTTCTATGGGTACAGGGTCTATTGGCTCAGTTGGAACTTTAGGTGCTTTAACCTTGCGGATTGGATTCTTCCATCCCGCAGGCTCAACCTCGTCTTCATAAAAGTACAGGAAGGCGCGTAACGTACGATATGCAGCATGCCGGCCTCCCGCATTGTGACCAGTATCTTCTAGATAAAGGATGTACTGGCGAAGAAGTGTGGGGGTGAGTTGACTGATTTGCGTCACCACCTGAGTCTCACAGAAGTCACTGAACAACTTTAATTTGAAGCGGTAGAAACGCAAAGTTCCTGCCGCTAATCCCCGCGCTTTGCGGTCAATTAAGAACGCTTCAAACCAGGTGAGCAGGTAATCATCGACTAAAGTTTTTGTCAGAGTCCCCTGGGTCTCGATTTGGTTAAACATAGCGGCACACTCCTTATTGTGTGCCGAATTCCCCAATATGTAAGGTTTTTCCCCGACAATTCCCTACAAACGACAAAAAAGTAGAGCGGGTGGGGGTCGAACCCACACGGTATTACTACCGGGGGATTTTAAGTCCCCTGCGTCTGCCAATTCCGCCACCGCTCCGGATCAATTTAATTCTACCCCGAACTGGCATCAGGTCAAGGTACTGGAGGATTAAAAATTTCTTTATACAGCACCGCATAGCGGGAAGTGAAACGCACAAAGGGTGAGGACAGCCGCGTTTCATATTTTGCCTGAGGTAAAACAGCGTTCAAACTTATTGCGTCGTTGAAATCCGGCAGGAGCATGGCTGCCCTACCTAACTCGAAAGCTGCATGAGCATCCGAGCCTACCGTACCTGCCAGATCGTGTTGCCTGGCAAATTCATTCGCCAGGCGATTAAAATCGGGTGACATGCAGCGGGCGTTGAATACTTCGATCGCATCCACCAGGGGTGCGATCTCCAGCAAATCTTCAACCTGCCAATGTCCACTGCGCAGCTTATCAAATGGGTGTGACACGCTGATAAAGGCCTCTTGATCACGCAAGCGTTCGATAGTCTCGAAAGGTGTGAGCCCAGCCGGAATCTCTTCCTTCATATACGCAGCCAGCAGTTCGCCTTTT
Organism: Anaerolineales bacterium; assembly: GCA_022865865.1. Next base: position 420 of record JALHTN010000583.1, on the reverse strand, counting down.
TGGGTCAGGATTTCTTCTCCGATGATCACCCGCTGAGGATCGAGCTTCTGCGCTTCGAAAGCTCCGCGGGTGGTGTTGTGGTCGCTGATCACGATCCGGTCAATGCCTTTCTTCTCGCAGGTCTTCAACAGGTTTTCTAAGCGCACCAGGCTGTCTTTTGAATAAATCGTATGGCAGTGAAATTCTAGCCGCAGCATAAATCTCCTAGGTTTAATTTTCGCATCAAAAATAGTTGATGGAAGGAATATTGGGGTAATTCTATCAGGACTTGTAGAAGGTAGCTCAGTCTTGTGGTATTTCCCGGTTAATACGCATGGTGAGTAAATCACGCGAAAAAAACCAGGTGATAAAACCGATCCCCACCCCAAACCATAAGGTGGCGAACCGGATTAACAGTGTAGCTGCGGCAGCGGTGTTGGC
>JALHTN010000582.1 GCA_022865865.1 Anaerolineales bacterium | reverse complement strand
GTTCATGAATCCAGATAGCAATCCGGTCATCAGCATGATCACCAAAACCAGCCGGGTTTCTCTATTGCCGGCCAGCCCTAATACCCGGTTCCCTACTAATCCGGCGACTCCTGTCCTGGCTAACCCGGCACTGAGGATCAACACCGCCCACACGGTGACCACCGCAGCGTTGCTGAAGCCGGACAATGCCTCAACCGGAGTCAGGATTCCGGTCAGGGCTAAACTGGCCATGACCAGCAAGGCAACCAGGTCCACCCGCACCCGTTCGGTGATGAACAATAAGACAGCAAGGACGGTGATGGAAAATACGATGGCAATATCGAGAGTCATTTTAGTGGGTCGAATTCATTTTATCTTGGATTATCTTATTCTACCTCGATTGTTGAGCAAACAAGATACACACGGAATATTTTACCCAATCCAGCCCGTGAGGTAATCAAAAGGACCGCTCTGTGCATGCCTGGAGCGGTCCTTTTTCGTTTTCTGATCAGATAGAAATTATTGTCTTGCCAGCAGGCGCTTAAAGTCAGCTTCCTCGTCTTGAATCACATCGCCGCTAACATCGATCGTTACGCTGTGGATCTTTCCAGTGAACTCAAACGGCGGGTCGTAAAATGGACCCACTGGCGCACCAGGATCGGCTCCAACGCTCCAGCCGCCGGTCAAACCCATGCTGAGCGGTGTGGTCAGCGCATACTCCTCTTGACCAACCAGCTTGCCGTCAATATACAGCTGTGCCCGTCCAGGTGTGCCTTTCCCTTTTGCAATGTCCGGGTTCCCGGTCACCTCGAACTCGAAGCGCAGGGCATGAGATCCTTCTGGGACCGAATCCCGCGACTCGACGTGTGGGTAGTCACGGGCAACGTAGTTGTGGACATGATGCAGCTTACCGCCTAGCATGTAAAAGGAAAAGCCGCCATCTGTGCCGCCGTATGAGATCAGGGCACCTTCCGCACCGCCTGCGGGAATCTCGACTTCAGCAGTGATGGAGTGTGTGCGGTTTAATATCCGCGGCCCCGCATTATAAGGGACAGATTGCGTTCCAGGGAAAAACGTGTACGATTTGCGGTCAATGGCGATCTGGGGTCGTTGCTCCGCGAAGCGTGCCGTACCGCGTCCATCCACCGGCATGACGTTGTACTTGCCAGCCTCGACGTACCACATACCGATCATCTCGATCAGCTTGTCACGGTGTTCCTCGGCCAGGTCGCGGTTCTCCGCCCAGTCCTGCTCAACGTGGTAGAGCTCCCAGTGCTTGGCGTCCAGCTCGGTAAGCTTCTCGGCCGGGATGGGCTCGCCGAAGAATGCCCCAGCTTCGGTGAATGACGGACCCGGCCATGGGCAGACGGCCCGCCAACCATCGTTGTAGATCGAGCGGTGACCCATCATCTCGAAGTACTGTGTGTGACGCTTACCAGCAGCCTGTGCATCGTCGAAGGTGAAAGCGAAAGAAAGGCCTTCAATCGGCGACTGTGTCACGCCTTTGATGCTCGTCGGTGGTTCGATCCGAAGCGCATCTAGGACCGTCGGGACCATATCAATGGCGTGGGCGTATTGGCTTCTGATTTCACCACTGGTCTTGATCCCCTTTGGCCAGTGCACCATAAAAGGATCGCTTATGCCGCCGCGATAGGTCTCGCGCTTCCAGCGGCGGAAGGGTGTGTTGCCGGCCCAGGTCCAACCCCAGGCATAATGATTGAAGGTGTTGGGTCCGCCCAGCTCGTCGATTTTCTTCAGGTTTTCCTCGAGCGATTCGGGGACGTTATTGAAGAACAGGTTCTCGTTAACCGAACCCGTTGGCCCACCTTCGGAGGAGGCGCCGTTGTCTGATATCACCATGATCAATGTATTATCAAGCTCGCCGACGCTCCTGAGGAAATCGAGCAGACGACCTATGTGGTGGTCAGTGTGGGTCAGGAAGCCGGCATAGACCTCCATCATACGGGCATAGAGCTGCTTCTCGTCTCCTGTACACTCCTCCCAGGGTTTCACGTCGGGGTCATGGCGGGAGAGTTCAGTATTTGCAGGGATGACTCCTAGCTCCTTCTGGCGGGTGAAGACTCTTTCACGATAGGTATCCCAGCCATCATCGAATTTGCCCTTATACTTGTCGGACCACTCTCTAGGTACGTGGTGCGGGGCGTGCATCGCACCGGTGCAAAAGTACATGAAGAAAGGTTTGTTCGGAGCAACCTGCTTGGAATCGGCGATAAAGGAAATGGCATTGTCAACCAGATCCTCGGTGACATGGTAGCCCTCTTCGGGCGTGCGTGGCGGTTCGACCTGGTGGTTGTCGTAAACTAGTTCGGGGTAGTACTGGTGCGTTTCGCCACCCAGAAAGCCGTAAAATCGCTCGAAGCCGCGACCCAGGGGCCAGCGGTCATAAGGTCCAGCAGCTGAGATCTGGTCTGCAGGGGTGAGATGCCATTTGCCGATCGCATAGGTGTTGTATCCATGCTCATGGAGGATCTCGGAGAGAAAACCGTTTTCGAAGGGGATATTGCCATTTGCCCCAGGGTAGCCGGTTGAGGCTTCCGTGATGCAAGCCATGGCGTTCGAGTGGTGGTTGCGCCCGGTCAGCATGCAGGACCTGGTTGGTGAGCACAGCGCGGTGGTGTGCATGTTGGTGTACAGCAAACCATTTTCCGCCAGGGAGTCCAGGTTGGGGGTTTCTATCGGGCTGCCGTAGCAGCCTAATTGCCCGAAACCAGTATCATCCAAAACAATGTAGAGTACATTCGGCGCATCCTCCTTGGCGCGCAGCGGTTCAGGCCAGGCCGGGCTGGATTGATCGAATGTGCGACCGATCACCCCGTTGAAAGCGGTGCCGGGTTTATATTCTTTTAGGGGCATATCAACTCCTTGTGTGGGTTTTTTTTTGAACAGATTCCATTGCGCGGAATGCTGACTTGAGATTATATTATCACAAACAGGAATCTTTTATAAGAGATTTTCGGTTGTCAATAGCGGAGTATCAATCTTCAGCAGGTGCTTCTGGAATTAATTTTGAAATGACCCGGTCTCTGATCATACAAAGTAAAAAAGTGACCACAGCCAGGGCTACCAAAGTGTTTAACCAGCGTCCATCCCAGGTTTTTCGGACGGTTGTTTCGGATGATATTGCGGCTTGATCTGAATCCGCAGCGAAAACATACGTCAGCGTGTCATCTATGGGAGAAGCCTGCTGAGTCGCCCAAATAATTAAATCTCTCTTCGCGGCTGTGAATTGATCGAATTCACCAAATGAAAGATGGCGACCATCATTGCGGTTAAACGCTAAGCGAGCTGAATATCCCGTGCCCCAGCTGGGATCGGCCATGTACCACTTGTCTTGTGAATTATATTCAACCCAGGCATGTCCCCCACCAGGTGTACCTGAAGAAATCACCTGAGGCAGCGAAAAAAGAATATCTGGAAGGATTGTGCCGATGATCATTCTTGCTGGTATCCCGGAAGCCCGGCAGAGAGCAACCATCAAGCGCGAATAACCGATACAAGCACCCATACCCGTTCGATAGGCTTCTAAGGCTGAGATATTTGTTTCTTCACACCCATCTGCTGTATATTCGAGATGGTCAATAGTGAATCTAAAAATTTTGAATGCATCATCCACTTCAGAGCCATCAGTTAACCAGCTAATAGTTTTCTTAATTTCCGAATGGTCTGATTCGATGCCTTCCTGGGGGAGCAGGTGATGTTTTTCAACGGGTGCTTGCCATGAGGCTTCTCCCTGCGGCAAGATAATATCGTATTCCACGATAGCTGCCCTTTCTCCCTCCCCGGGTATCTGATCCCATAATTTAAGCGTATCAATGTAAGCAAGCGAGCGCTTATCCTGGCTGCCATCCCATTGCACTAATAAATTATTCACCGATTGGTTTGGCCCACTCTTTGGCAGGATGAGACCTAAGTAAATGTTTGCTTCACCAGTTTCTTGGGAAAATTGAAATGTCTTCGTGATGTGATAATGAACTTTTGCAGGAAGCCATGCATATGCAGCGAATACAGTGATTGAGAGAATCGCTAAAATGACGATCAGACTCCCACCCCCGAACAAATATATATTAATCGATTTCCTGGAATTATTAATGCGCATTGTGTTTTTATTCACAATTATAATCCCAATACATGCTTAAACACCAATCATTCATAATTCGGGGAATCAGGCTGGAGTTTGTTATTCGTGCACTGGATTGATGGTCATGCAAGACGTATTCGGGTAATCGCTTCAGGAAATTTTCATACCAGTATTAACCATCATTAAGAAGACGGTGAGGCAGTGGTTGTGTTTGATCGATCTCAAACACCATGATGATTGCCGCCCTATTCTGGCTGTCATGGATGGCTCTATCAAGTACCATCCAGAGGCTCTGCATTAATATATTGGATTGAGTAATGAAATACTTGTTCGGACCGGTTCCTTCTCAACGACTCGGGACTTCTTTGGGGATCGACCCAATCCCCTTGAAAACATGCAGTTGGAACTGCGTTTACTGCCAATTGAGGCGCACGAAATTGGTATTCAACAGCGCAGAATTTATACTTATTCCAAAGGAATATTCTGCATCTGGTAACAGTTTCCTGGGGGATTAACGAATCTGCAAGCGCATTCTCCCTTCCGTTCAATGAAAATAGCCTCTATACTATGACTCACTGCTTTATCCTAGCGAGAGCATAAAAAATGGTCGAAATCATTACCCTGGATTGTCCATCTTGTGGTGGGCGTACAAAGTTTTCTGCTGATAC
>JALHTN010000074.1 GCA_022865865.1 Anaerolineales bacterium | reverse complement strand
TAGGAAAGAATTCAGGGCATTCTTGTAGGTTCTGGCGGTGTTTGCGCTGCGAGACAGCGAAACGCTCTCGATGTACATCTGAACTGCAGCCAGTGTTGATATGTGATCGCGTCCCTGTTTTTGCATATCTGGGATTCTCTCTTTCGTTTTTATGCTTATGATAATAATACTTATCGAAAGCATAACAGAATTAATATGATTTGTCAACTTATCGACCCCTACCCTATCAATAATCAAGAATTGTATGAGGCTGCCAAACCATAACCAGGCAACAAAATCGAAAGGGACCGTTAAGTTACCTAAGGTGCATATTTATAATAATATTTCCAATTACCCACAAATTCCCCTACCCCGGACATATGTCTAATCAAATATAACAGCGACTATTACCAGATTTATGTTTTTGTTTATATTTACCTTCTTTATAAATATTTTCTTAATACCTGGCTTGAATGATTGAGATCTATTAAATTTCCTGATTGCTGAGAGTAATTGACAGCAGGCTGATGTAAAATTAGCTGCAAACACTAAATAATCGCACGGCTATACGAAATAGGTGAATTAGGACACGTAGTTTTATGCGGAAAGTAGCGGTTTTAGGGATTGGGCAGATAAAAATCTCAGAACACTGGGATATTTCATTGAGGGAGTTAGCTACTAAGGCGATTTCAGCTGCCCTTGAAGATGCTGGGATGAAACGAGTTGATGGATTATTTATCGGTAATATGCTCTCTGGATCTCTAAACCACCAGGAAAATCTGGGTGCTTTGATCACTGAGTGGTCAGGATTACACCCGGCTGAAAGTACCAAAATCGAAACTGCCTGCAGTTCAGGAGCCTCTGCATTTCGGGCAGGTTTGATTGCGGTTTCTTCTGGAGAAATGGATACTGTGCTGGTGGTTGGTGTGGAGAAAATGAGTGACGCAAAAATGGTAGCGACAACATCGGCGCTGGCTACAGCAGCGGATGCTGATTATGAGACCGCTCATGGCCTGTCTTTTGTGGCATTAAATGCATTGATCATGCGTCGCTATATGCATGAATTCGGCTGGAGCCACTCAGATTTCGCTCCATTTTCTGTCACAGCGCACCAGAATGCAGTCCCAAATCCATTTGCACGCTTGCCAACAATGATTTCAGAAGAGGAATACTCTCATGCACGTATGGTAGCCGAACCCATAAATATATTGGATGCCTCCCCTATCGGTGATGGAGCTGCCGCAGTTATCCTGGTACCTGCGGAGGAAGATTCATCCAGGAGCAGTTTCCCCCAAGTGAATGTTATCGCTTCTGTTGCTGGGACAGACAGAATCGCAATTCATGACCGGCGTGATCCGCTGAAGCTGAAAGCAGCTGAGATATCGGTGAGCAAAGCTTTTTCACAGGCAGGTGTTGGCCCGCATGACATCGATCTTTTCGAGTTGCATGATGCCTTTTCTATTATGTCCGCTCTCTCCCTAGAAGCATGTGGGTTTGCAGATCGCGGCCAGGGTCCTCGTTTGGGATTGGACCAAGAGATAACTCTCAATGGTAGGATTCCTATCTCCACTTTCGGAGGCCTCAAGGCTCGCGGCCATCCAGTTGGTGCCACAGGTATCTACCAAATTGTTGAACTCACCAAGCAGCTGCGTGGTGAAGCTGGTGCAAACCAGGTTGAGCCCGCGCGGATTGGCATGGCTCAAAATATCGGTGGCAGTGGTGCAACCGTTGTGACCCATATCTTGAAAAAATGAACCTCCTGCTCCCCCATTCACCAGATAGCTACTCAAATTATTTCTATAATCGTTGAGTGTTTTCCCAATGATGCTGGATTTAATTTACCGGGTAATTAAATCACAATCAATTTGATTTCGACACAATAATATAGTACAATTGTTCTAGTTATTCTTTCATCAATCAAATGAGTGTTTCTGATGGAACCAATTGACCGATTGAAAATTCTATCCTCGCAAATGGATTTTGAGCCAGCTGAAGACCATCACTGCCCAAAGATTGATCCTGCTAAAAATTATTCTGCCTTTGTGCATAATGCAGTACTGCCGAATGGAAAAACTATCTCGCTATTAAAAACATTATTGACCTCAGCTTGTGAGCGAGATTGTCATTATTGCCCCTTTCGAGCTGGAAGAAAATTTCGGAGAGCAACCCTCAAGCCTGAAGAAATGGCGCATATTTTTATGGCATTTCACCGCGCCGGGATTGTTGAAGGCTTATTTCTTAGTTCTGGATTAATCGGTGGTGGAATTCGTACTCAGGACCGGCTGCTGGATACTGCCCAGATACTCCGGGAAAAACTCGGTTTCCGAGGCTATTTACACCTCAAAATCATGCCGGGAGCTGAATTTGCTCAAGTAGAGCGCGCGATGCAGCTTGCTGACAGAGTCTCGTTAAACCTGGAGGCGCCCAATCCAAACAGATTGAAAATTCTGGCACCGCATAAGAAATTCAATGAGGAATTGATTCAGCCATTAAAATGGGTCACCCAAATTAAACGATCGGAATTTACACCAAATCGGTGGAGAATGCATTGGCCTTCGATCGCTACTCAATTTGTGGTCGGAGGAGCGGGCGAATCTGACAGCGAGCTGCTTGCCACCACTGAGTACCTCTATAATAAGATGATGTTAAAACGCGCCTATTACTCGCCTTTCATGCCTGTAGAAGACACACCTCTCGAGAATCAGCCCGCAACTCAACTGCAACGAGAAAATCGTCTTTACCAGGCTTCATTCCTGATTCGCGATTACGGATTTGCCATGGAAGAACTGCCTTATAATGCGCAGGGCAATCTACCTGAGGGTATCGATCCAAAACTCGGTTGGGCGAAAATGAATTTGGTCGATAATCCAATTGAGATCAATCAAGCTAGTAAAAATGAGCTGCTGCATGTGCCTGGAATTGGACCCCGAG
>JALHTN010000581.1 GCA_022865865.1 Anaerolineales bacterium | reverse complement strand
GGCCCAACTGGTCTCGGGGAAGCACATCGTTTGTTGGGATCGACGAAGGGATATCATCTATGACGAGGCCGGGGTCGTAGACAAATACGGCGTAGCTCCAGCCTCCATCCCGGACTGGCTGGCATTGGTGGGAGACTCAGCGGATGGGATACCAGGAATCCCAGCCTGGGGTGCCAAGTCGGCCTCTACAATGTTATCCAAGTACCAGCACATCGAAAATATCCCCGAAGATATTTCACAATGGGACATGTCTGCAGGTCGCGCCCGCAGACTGGCAGAGAATCTCGCCACCCACAGGGAGCAGGCAAACTTATACCGCCAACTGGCAACGCTGCGCACGGACGTACCCCTCGTTGAAGGTGTGGACGATCTGGAATGGCGTGGCGCGCACGAAGCGCTCAGAAAGCTATGTGCGGATCTGGGGGTCAGTGACCTTCCAGATCGTGTACCCCGCTGGATCCCGGAATCGTAACATTCGCATTACAGGTGTACAAGCAGATCGATGCTGCAGCCCATTCCGATAATTCTCCATACCGCTTGACCCAAATTTTCGCACTTGCTTGCCTGGGGGGTACTTTTGTACTAAAATCATTTTGGTCTTTTGGATAACCCCGCAAAGCAGAGCAAAATATCCCCATGGCTCAAAACGATCTGATCAAAGAAATCGTCTTCATAGCTGATGAGCAGTATGAAGCACCAATCGTATCCTGGGGGATTGCGCTGGCTTATCTGCTCGCCCTGGTTGTGGCGGAGGTACTGACCTCTTTTGCTGCACCGTTTGTGGGGATGATCTTATACGGGCTGATCCTGATCGCATTACTGCTGCAATCTTCGATAGGCGTCCAGAAGTGGATGCATCATTTTCTGGTGATCCTGGCGATTGTGCCGCTCATGCGCTTGCTTGCCCTGACCATCCCGCTGGCAAGCTTCGATCGGATTTTCTGGTACCTGATGATCGGGGTCCTGCTGAGCATTGCGGTTTTTATCACCGCTCGCCTGACTGGTTTAAATGGCAGCACCATCGGGCTGCGTATTACGAAAGAGGAACTGCCCGTGCAGCTGCTGATCGGCCTCAGCGGATTGGGGATCGGATTCATCGAATACCTGATCCTGCGCCCCGATCCGTATATCTCCCAATTTAGCTGGGGCCTGTTCCTGCTCTCGGCGCTGATCCTGCTGATCTTTGGCGGGCTGCTGGCGGAGATCATCTTTCGCGGCTTGCTGCAGACCTCTGCTACCCAGGTCCTGGGACGCCTGGGGATAATATATGTAGCTTTCGTGTTCGCGCTGCTGAGCCTGGGCTACCGGTCGCTGCTGGATATACTGTTTGTTTTCCTGGTCGGCCTGGCCTTTGGACTGATCACAGCACGTACCCGCTCTCTGGTGGGAGTATCTCTATCCCATGGCCTGGCAAATGTAAGCCTCTTTCTCATATTTCCCTTTTTGTTGGCCGGGACGGCTGCCATGGTAGATCCACCGCTAGCAATGGCTGCTCCACTGGTCAGCACGCCGACCCGGGCTGTTCAGGTTTCCTCCACACCAACCTACGAACTCCTGGTGACTCCACCCCTGGTGCTCATCCCGGTCACAGGTCCAACAGCTACTTCTACCTCTAATCCCCCCACTGAGCAGCCATTCGCTTGCGGTTCGCATCCCAATTGGGTGGTCTATATCCTACAGGCAGAGGATACGCTGGAATCCATAAGCGCTATTTATGGGATCAGCCTGGAGGATCTAAATTTGGCAAATTGCTTTGAAGATAACCGCCAGCTACTTGCTGGTCAGGGTATTTTTGTGCCTTACGATCTGCTACCCAGCCCCACTTCACCTGTAAGCGCAGTAATTGCCCCCCTGAATACTCCCACGGCGACCCCCACCAAAAAACCCGCTCGTAAACCATCCATGACCCCCACCAGTGGTCCTGTGCAAGAAGTCACACCAATCCCATCTTTACCAACTGTGACACTCATACCACCATCCCCAACGCAGCAGGACATACCTACCCAGGCTCCCACTCAGGGACCGCCACCACCACCACCGCCGTCAGCGACCCCAGGGAGTTGATCACCTGGCTCAAAGGCTTATCTCTACGATTTCTGGATTATGGAGTGGAAGCAATTCCAGCCTGCTGGTTCAGTGCGGTTATTTACTGCTGACTAAAATCTACCCATAAAAAAGGGATCAGTCTGCAATGGACCGATCCTTTTTTTGTTTAATACACTTTTACCGCACCCTTGATGATGAGGACCAGGAGAGAGGCACATAAAGGTTGTTATTGAGTGCTCTGCTGAACCTCTGCAGTTCAGGAAAGGGTTATCGGGGCTGACTATTAATAAATTTCAATTCATACAGGAGATCAGGTTGGATATCTTTGAATTGCCAGGAGTGAATAAATTTGACAGCTCAGGAAGCTATTGTGTGCGTTGATAAATCTGGGCGGTCCCATCCTGGTGAATTAACTGCCAATCTCCGGATTGGGCGGCTTTCTCTGCCAGCGCTCCTTGAGCCTGAGGATTTATGATCAAGGTGCGCACCTGATATTGGGCTAATTTACCCTCCCAACCCGGTGCTGTCTGG
>JALHTN010000073.1 GCA_022865865.1 Anaerolineales bacterium | reverse complement strand
ATATCCTGCCTCCGCCATGACCGGCTCCACCTGCTTTGCGACTCGCGACGGTAGAGCAGAGAAAACGATTTTGGCTGGCAAATCGGTATTCGAAGGACTGACGACCAGGTCGCCAATCTCAGCAGGGATATCCTCATCGAGCACCCAGCGGCATACTTGACGGTATACGCCCCCAACAGAACGTTCAGATCCTGTCAGGGATGTGATTTCGAACCAGGGATGGTCAGCAAGCAGTTGCACAAAACGTTGTCCCACAGCACCGGTTGCCCCGAGAACAGCGACAGGGATCTTATCCATTGAGAATCACCTCCTTGTGAATTTGGCACATGGCCTCGTCAGCATCTTGCGCCTCGACAACCATTGAAATACTGAATTCGGAGGAGCCTTGCGCGATGGCAATCACATTAATATCCGCCTTCCCCAGGGCGCTGAAGATGGTACCCGAGATACCCGGGGTATGCCGCAAACCAGCCCCCACCGCGGTGATGATCACGATATCTGGCTGAGCCCAAACCCGGTCGATATCTCTTCGAGCAAGCTCGAGTTCCATTTCTAACTCGATCGACTGGACAACGACCGGGACAGCCTCGGTGGGAATAACAAAACAAATAGACTGCTCGGAAGAAGCCTGCGAGATCATCAGCACGCTGGCACCTTGGCGAGCGACAGCAGAAAATGTGCGTGCCGCGATACCCGGGATACCCAACATACCACGCCCTTCAACAGTCACCAGGCTGAGGTCGCGTATGCTTGAAATGGCGGTCACCTTACCCCTTACTGCTTGGGACGAACGGGTGATCTTCGTTCCTGGGTATTCTGGGTTGAAAGTATTTTTGACCCACAGGGGGATGTCCCGCTCAATGATCGGCCTTAGAGTTTTTGGGTGCAGAACCTTCGCTCCAAAATATGCCAGCTCGCTGACCTCGCTAAAAGTTAGCTCCGGGATCACGAGGGCATCGGCTACCACGCGTGGATCAGCGGTCATAACACCATCCACATCCGTCCAGGTCCACACTTCGGAAGCGTCAAGGCAATCGCCCAGAATGGCAGCTGTATAGTCGCTGCCGCCGCGACCCAGGGTGGTGATGATTCCATCCTTGGTCGCGGCGACGAAGCCAGTCACAACGGGAACTATCTTTTCATCTAATAAGGGATCTAGTCGATCCCTGACCTTTACTCGGGTAGCTTTTTCCAGGGGGATCGCCTTTTGGAAAGAAGCATCCGTGACGATCAATTGATCAGCGCTGATCGCCTGCGCCTTGATCCCATTTCCTCTGAGGGCTGCCGCCACCACAGGCGCGTTCATCCGTTCTCCCAGGGAGGTGATGGTATCCATCCCACGCGGGGTCACTTCACCAAGCACGTGGATGCTGCGGCAGTAGGCGCTCAATTCAGAGATATAGTCATCAATCTGGGAAGATAATTTCTTGTGTTCAACCTCATCCAAAATAATTTCATCGATCACCGAGAGATGGCGAGTTTTCAGCTGCTCGATCAGGGATTGGTAATGATCTTCCTCTCCCTGAGAAGCCAGGTCTGCACACTGGATTAGGGTATCGGTGACTCCACGCATCGCTGAAACAACCACTACCAGCCGATCCCACTGCTTCTTGTAGAACACTACAATCTCACCGGCCTGGGTAATTGCTTCCGCGCTTCCGACGGAAGTGCCACCAAATTTCATAATCAGGGTTGGCATGGACTGCCTCCAAAGTTAATGGGCTCAGGTCAGGGATCCTTATTTAGTCAATCGCTGCTTATTAGTAAGATAATTTACTGATGAGCACCGGGTTTTGTTCAATGAAGGACTCGTGCAATTGCCGGGTTCTTTGATAATTCCACTGATTATAACCGCTTGATCAATGGAAAAACTCTTAGGCTCAAATTTTTATCGGGGTTCGAATTGCTGAAAATACCCACTGAAATGATGGTATGACTGGCATGCTATAATTTAATGTAACGATCTGAGAAAAATTTTGGAAACAGCAGATTTCTAACCTGAGTCAATCCCAAAAATATTCTTAATCCTAGTTGACAAGCTGCCGGTTTCTGGTCAATAATATATACACCTTGCTGGTCTATTCTAAGGTCAAGTTCAAGATCTATATTTCATCCTGATCCAGTTTTCATCCCTGCCCTCAGGAAACCGCACATCCGAATAAAGGAGTATATACCACGCTTACTTTCATCCTATGAAGCAGTTCACTGATGAGGGAGCTAAAACTCTTAAAACTAATCCCGCTCGGCTCAAAGAAGTTAATCAGGAATTGGAAACCATGCTGCGCGTAGCCGTCGATTTGGGAGCCCGCGGTAGCGTTCGTCTTCTCACCATCTCAGTGGGT
>JALHTN010000580.1 GCA_022865865.1 Anaerolineales bacterium | reverse complement strand
ATCTCTCACCCCGATTAGAAAGTGAGTGCTTGGATGTTTCACGTGAAACATCGCTGTTCTTGTCTATCTCCGGGCTGGCCTGCTGTGGAACAACGAGATTACCGCCGTTCACTCAAACCTGGAGAGCCTTCGAGGCCCGGGTCGCACGGTTCAACACTGTGAAGGCTCAGCCAGATCTCGCCTTCATCTACTGCAAAATGGTACTTACAGGTATAGAATTCACGGGCACCGGACGTGCTCACTGATGCTCGCAATCCAAAATCTACGGTCCAATAATGTTTGAATTCGCTCTTCCCATTATAAGCGTATCCAGCTCCAAATTCGGTCAACTCAGTATCCAGGATGACACCTCTGTGTCCATCGCTGCCCATCCAGGCATCGACCACACTCGCGGGAGATCGGTAACCAGCTGCGATTATCTCTCCGTAGACCTGCCATTTGTAGCAAGCCTCATCCAAACGACGCCCGGCACTGGAGCCATCAGAACCCGTATGGTCAAAGAAATTGTTATCGGCCATATCGTTGCTGTGGCGCAGCGCAGACTGGGTTATCTTTTGCGAGTTCGTCAAGCGCGGCAGGCTATGCTCTGCCCGGATTTCGTTGATCCTGGCTTCGACCGCGATATCCCGCTCAAGGTCGTCGGGTTGAATTAATGGGCCAGGAATGCAGTCCACTGCTGGGATCAGCGGTAAATACTGCACATAAGCACTCGTTTCCTCTCGTACAGCTTCCGCGGAGACAGGCAACCAGAAGGCTGCAAGAACACCACCGACAACCAGCACAATCAGTGACGAAATCACTTGCGTACACAAATTTTTGTTCAAAGACATCTGCTCCTTCCTTCGCTTCAGAGAACCTCATCGCATTGGCGATAATTATCTTTTCCTGAATTCGCTGCCTCTCTCAAGAAGGCCAACTTGAATAAACCAGCTACAAGACAAAGTTCGCGCCCACCGGCAAATGAACTGGTGGGCGCGAAATGTACGACAGACTTGCACACTCAAGGAGGTAAGTGGTGCCATATTGTACCATAATAAGGACATCCTGTACCGCGCCTGGGACAAATGGGTAGAATTTCTCTCCTGGCGAATGACACGCAATTTTTCTTCGCCTATCCTGGGAGAAATTAGCTATTTCACCTCAAATCCGCAGCCTGGCTTTTTCTACAGCGTCTCGCGCTCGATACCGCGCCTTTGACCCCATTCGTCCAGCAGCTCCTCAACACTATCGAGATAAGCATCCAGTGCAGCCACCCTTTCCCGATACCCGGGACCCAACAACCCCAGCGCGCTGAACGCTTCCTGCCACTCTGCCACCGGCGGTGCATCCTCGGGCAACAACGAGACAGCTTCAATCCAGGTTCCCAGCAGCGGCCAAAGCACATCTTGGGGTGAATCTCCCCCAATATGGGATGCAAATGCTCTGCGGTAGTAGGAGAAGCGATCTGGGTGCAGATGCGCCGGGGCTTGCTCAGCAGGAATCGCCAAGTAAGCCCTTTCCCATGCTTCGATCCAGGCCTCAAGCGATTCCTCATTTGCCTGAACCCCACCTAAAAGACCCAGAAGACCTGCGTACATTCCCGAGCGCCCGACCACTGCTGCACGGTCAGGAAAATTGCGTAAAAAACGTCGCTCGGTTAGTGGTGGACCGCTCAGACACGCAACCGCGTTTGCCGCCTGGCCTACCGCGCGCAGGTACTGGATTACTTGATCGAGCTGCGGCTCGCCCTTCTGGTCGTGCAGTGACAACCAGATTTGCCGGGCAAGCTCTGCCTGGCCCTGAACTCTCCCCAAAACGTACTCTGGTTGCTCGAACTGCCCACGCACGCTGGCCTGCGTGAAATTCATGAAGTGCTGGGGGTCAAACATAATTGTGCAGTTGATAATGTTGTACCCCAGCCAGGGATGCAAACGCAAAGTGCGCGCCTGGTTGTAGTCATCACGCCCATGATGGGTAATATCCAGGTGGACTTCATCTGTTAGGCGTTGTATCTCTCGCTCCGGGCTGACTCGCTCATTATGGATGAAAAACAAATCGATGTCTGCCGTCCCCCCAAATAAAGGGTTTCCTGCAAATAAAGAGCCGGTCAAATATACCGCCAGCAAACTGTGATCATGGCGTTTGCGCTGTTCAACGGTATCGCGGGCGATCTTGTTTAGCAAGGAAGGTGTAATACGCATGGGTTTATTGAATTAATCGCCTTGGACTTCTAAAGGGAATTCCTGCTGGAACGGTGGCATGCGGAGTGCTTGTCGAATCCGGTTTTCAACAAATTTCAGTGCTTCAGGGTTGCGTACATAATCCAGGTCATCCGTATCGATGGGCAGCACAACCGCATCCTGGTGTTGGTCGCTGAAAAACGCATCGTAGGTGAAGTTCAGCTGGTGTATATATTCCCTTTCCATATTGCGCTCGTAAGGCCGGTCGCGGAAAGCGATGCGCTCCATCAAAGTATCAGTGCTGGCGCGCAGGTAAAGTATCAAATCGGGCTTGATGATCTTCTCTCCTAAAGCGTCGTGAACCCGATAATACATCTCCAGCTCATCGCCATCCAGATTGATGCGAGCAAATAAAGCATCCTTTTCAAAGGTGTAGTCCGAGAACAGATTCTGTTTCTCAACCAGCAAATTACCAACCGCCTTTCGTTGTTGGTGATAGCGACTTAACAGGAAGAAGATCTGGGTTTGGAAGGCATATCTCTCCCGATCAGCGTAAAAATCTGACAGGAATGGGTTTTCCTCGAAAACTTCCAGCAGGAGAGCTGCACTAAACGCCGGTTGGAGTAAACGGGCGAGGGTTGTCTTTCCAACACCAATCACGCCTTCGATAGCGATATACATAATATCTGGTCAATACGCTGCAGTTTCAGGAAGCCCAACAGCAGGGTAACCCCATAACCTGTTGAGACCAATTCTATACCCTGTTAAGCATACCAGCGATTTTATCCGCGCGCAACCATCAGCTCATAATTGAGT
>JALHTN010000072.1 GCA_022865865.1 Anaerolineales bacterium | reverse complement strand
GAGCGCAATTGCGACAGGGTAGGCAAGCAAACTAACCAAGTACCAGCGGATATTCGTTCTGATTGCAGGCCTGGCCCCCAGGTCAGACCAATCTCTGGTCACAGCGCGCATCAGCAGCGATACGAGTATGGGCGCAGTCCCCCAAATCAGGAATCCGAGGCCCGGTGAAGTTGGATCACCCCCCAACAATGAGCCGGTCCACGCCACCAAATTTACTAGAACTGAAAAGATCACAATGTACCGGATTGTTTTCTTGCGGTCTGAATCGTTCATTTCGCACACTCCTTTTTTGTTAGTAGATCAAGCGCGAGACTGCTAGTGGATTGCGGCATCAGGAAATCGCCGCCTAACGGTTTGGGTGAGCCGCCTGCGTTGTTGGCATTGGCAACTCACCAGTATTGATTTATGCCGTCTCGCAGCTTACTGCTTATCAGGCCGGCTCCCCGCAGGATTAGATGCATATCTATAAAGGGCTTTCTCGTGATCCTCGCGTGCGCAGTTTGGATTGAATAATCTCAAGAAAAGTAGTATCGAATTCCTTTGTGAGCAAATATGCTTCACCGATAATTAATCCTACCCATGGGATCTGAACAAAACTCAATGGCGCAATTCCAATTAGAAAAACCATTGTGCCAATCAAACCAATTCTTACAGATTTCCCCTTGTGAAGCAGCAGCAAGCCCATGGTAATTTCAAATACCATGAGCAGCAATCCAAAGAGCATCGGATTCAACTCGACAATCGTTAAGGCTATATCTTGATAGAGTGGAATCAGCGCTTCGCTGGCATACTCAACATAGGCTTGTGGATTGGTGAAAGTGAATGAGCCATTGACCCCAATTGCCATAATTATAAAGAAGAGGCCAAGAAATATACGACCTGCATTTGGTTTGATCAGGCACAGAATTATCACAGCAAGAACAAACACTGAGCTTACGATGATTGGAATAAGCATTGGATATCTCCTTCTCTGTTTAATCTCTTGACTTTTAGATTTTCTGACCTAATTTTCAAGTCTCTCTAATTTGCTTTATTTGGTTCTTGTATATCCTTATTCTCCTGAGTCACCTTCGACTAAATTTACCGAAATCAGCGGCAATCCCAGGGAATAAAGCCGGCGCAGGAGACCATGCAGAGCAGCCTGGTCGACGGTTCCGGTCAGGATGGTAACTGGTGGACCATCGCCTTCGCTCTCGACCCTAATCATCATCTTACCGGTCCATTCTGACCAACTCTCATCGAGTTCTCCCGGCACTTTGATTTGGTAGGTTGCCGGGCGATCAAGGGTAAGCTTCTGTTTGACTTTCTTCATCATCATTGATCACCTCTTATTCCTGTAGCATAACCGCGAGCTGGTATTAGTGGCATACCCCGAAGGTGTTATACAGGGGGTTAATTGCAGGTTTGGGGATTTTCGAACCCGGGAGGATAAGAGAGGCAGGCAGCTATGCACAAACCTGCCTCTTTTTAATGATCCCTTATCGAAATTCGGTCTTCTTGAAGATCTGTATTCCGGCAACGACAATGACCAGGCTGATGATGGCAAGTATGAGTAGATCCTGCCATTATGATCCGAGTGGACAAAGGGGCGCCAATGAAAAGCAAGCGCAATGCATCCGTGACATAGTAATTGGGCGTGAACTTTGCAATCGTGCGGGTTATATCGTTGAATACAGCCAGTAAAGTGCCGAATACCATCATTGGCACGATAAAAATCACCGATAAACCACCGGCTGCGCCTGCATTTTTTGCAAAGGTCGCGGTGATCAACCCCAAACCAACAGATGTTATAGCGAGCAGTCCAAGGAAGCCACACACCAGCACCAGTCCAGGCAGACCACCCTGGGGACGAAATCCCAGAATATATGACAGTAGAAGGACAATCAAAGCCTGAAAAATGCCAATAAACGTGTAGGCAATGATCAGGCTACCCATATATTCCGACGGAGATGTCGGAGTGGACTGGAGCCTTTTCAACAATCCAGCATCCCGGTACTCGCACAGCGCCAACGCTACCATCATACCCATGTAAATAACCCCATACCCCATCGTACCCGGTACCATGAGTTCGAACTGGCTGAGTGTCGGAATGTCGGATGGCAGGTCGCGAAAAGCCAGGTAGAAGACCAGGGTAAGCCCAACCGGCATGAGCAACATCACCGCCAGGCTCGTGGGATCCCTATATAATTTCTTCAATTCAACTTGAACTAGTGCTCTAATCTTCTGCGTTTTCATTTTAGCTTCCCTCCGCAATTCTTCGGCCGGTGATATTAAGAAAGACCGCTTCCAGATCTTTCGATTCGTGTTTTTCCATCAACTCTTCTGGAGAACCAAGGGCGATTAACTCCCCGTAATCGATGATCCCCACCCTGTCGCTAAGCGCCTGTGCTTCTTCGATGTAGTGGGTGGTGAGGATCACGGTTTTCCCTTGATCCTTGAGCGAGCCGATGTATTCCCAAGTCCTTCGGCGGGCGCGTGCATCCATGCCCACGGTCGGCTCATCCAGAAACACGATCTGCGGGTCGCTGATCAAGGCGACCATCAAGTTTAACTGCCGCATCATCCCACCGCTTTAGCCTTTGGTCTTCCGTTTGGCGGCTTCTGAGAAGTCAGCCTGGTCCACCAGATCCGCAGCTCGTTCTTTCAGGGCCTGTTTATCCATGCCGTGCAGGTTGCCAAAGAGTTCGAGGTTTTCCATCCCGGTTAAAAACTTGAATACAGCTACTTCTTGCGGGCAGACGCCAATATTCTGCTTAACTTTTTGAGCCTCTTTCCTGACATCAAATCCGGCGATCTCGGCTGTTCCGGAAGTGGGTTCCAACAAGCCGCAAAGTATGCTGATCGTGGTCGTTTTCCCAGCGCCGTTCGGTCCCAAGAACCCAAACATCTCACCTTTACGGATTTCGAGGTTTAGACCGTTAACCGCCGTGACATCAGCAAAATTCTTCACCAGATCGATGAGGACAATTTCATTTTGGGCATTGGGTAATCTTTCATTATCCATGATGTACCTCCTCAATTGTTTTGATATTTGACATCTCTTTTTCTTGAATAAGCATGTGAATGAACTCCTTTCCGAATCTGGTAACTAAGGACGCATTTTATTTGGATTGGCAACCTTATCATAAGGACTTTGCTTTTGTGAGCAGCTACCATGCATCGCACCATTAGAATAGCCGCAAGATGGTATTAGTGTCATACCCCGAACGTGGTATTCAGGGGGTTAATTTCAGATTTGGATCATCTCATTTCATCGTAATGACAACTTTGCCTCGGGCGTGTCCCTTTTCGAGATACCAGAGAGCATCGGGAATCTGGTTCAACGGATAGGTTCTGTCTATGACTGGGATTATTTTTCCGCTTTCAAGAAGGTCTTTAATATAATCCTGGTCTTTTTTGTTGGGTGGTTTTGGGGGCAATGGAACCATTTTCTTGCTTCCGGTCTTTGATTTCCATAGTCCTCCTAGCGCAAGAGCCGGTGAGTACGCTGTTGTGATGTATATCCCCTGGCGCTTTAATGCACCTTTGCACTCTGAGAATGAGCGTTTCGCCACGACATCGAAAATCAGGTCATAATGTTCGCCATTTCGGGTGAAATTTTCCTGGGTGTAATCAATCACCTGGTCTGCACCGATCTCACGCACCATATTCACGTTCCTGGTGCTGCATACGCCAATCACCTCTGCACCTAACGCCTTTGCGATTTGCACCGCAAACGTACCCACCCCGCCAGATGCACCGTTGATCAAAGCCTTTTGCCCGGGCTGAATCCCCCCGGGACCGTTCAAAGCATGCAAGGCGGTAGCAGCTGCTCCAAAGACAGATGCGCCTTCTTCAAATGTCAGATTGACCGGTTTCGTCACCAAGTCATCTTCGGGAATACCCGCATACTCGGCAAAGCATCCGTGACTGCTCGAACCGAACACCGCATCGCCCAGCTGAAACTGAGTGACATGCACTCCCACTGCCTCCACCTCCCCGGCCAGGTCGATGCCCAGCACCTGGTTTTTTGGCTTGAACAGGCCAGCCATGAAACGTGCCAGGAAGGGTGTGCCCGTCAGGAAGTGCCAGTCAAGCCAGTTCACAGAAGCCGCATGCACTTTCACCAGCACTTCATCATCTTTTATAGCAGGCATTTCTACTTCACCCAATTCAAGATTGTCTGGTGAACCATACTCATGATAGACCATTGCTTTCATGGCACTCTCCATGATTCTATTTATCTTTGGCCCAGTTTGTAGAGTTTGGCACCAACGATAGGTTGCCAGACAGCATTGAGGATTAATCCAATTGGTACTAGCATCGCTATAGGCGGGAAAAAGATTCCAAAGGTGCCAATGAGAATACAGGTGCCTGCGACTGTGACTAGGTAGCCTACCCGTTTGCCGAAGACTCCCTTCAGCATGACCAAGCCGATGAGGATAGATGCGACTCCTAGGAACATTAAGCCCATCGTTGCGTAAATGTTTGCCAATTCAAGTGCACGCTCTGCCGATACCAAGTATGCTGCTTTCAGGATCTCGCTGGTAGTGGCCATGTAACTAGCGCTTATTGGAAAGAGGGAGAAGATTTGGGCGCGGGAGACAAGCCACATGGGTATAGATATAAACCCAAATGCGGCGGCGATTAACATCTTGTTCTTATTGTCATCTTTCAGAGCTAGATAAAGTCCCAGCACTCCGAGCATCAGAAGAAACTCTCCAAAGGCAGCTAAGAGGTAGAGAATTGTCGGGGGCACCGGGTTCTCAAAGAATACTTGAGGATCGTCTGGGAGAGTTATTTGCATGATGACCATAGAAAGAAGGAATACGACAAGGATGGCTCCACTTGCGAACAAGGAGAGTCCGCTCACCTTATAAACTCCCCTCCAAGATGGATCGACGTTGAATCGCTTTTCTTCAGACATGTTCTTTCTCCTCTGGTTAAATGTGTTGGCTGGAGATACAAACTACCTCCTGCATCATGGACTGCCTCTTACACCTTCACCATAACCGCAAGGTGGTATTAGTGTCATACCCCGAAGGTGTTATTCAGGGGGTTAATTGCAGCCGTAGAGGAAAAAAAACGGGCCGCTATCTGCTGGCCCGTCAGGTTTTTTGACTTTGTGTGCCGACAATACCGATTTCAGGTACTATGTAATTAGGTGGACGTCAATATCCCCAAAGACCTTGCCCTGGGAACTGCCTGGGTTCGGCTACTGACACCAAGTTTTCCATCCAAAATACAGGTCATCGCTAATGCCGCAAAGACCTGCCCCCACGTTCCCACCAAATTCGGAAGAATTAACCACCATGAAATTTGATCAGAGGGCAAAAAAACTTTATGTACAAGACGGTCAGCACTTAAACGACCCACGAAATTGAGTATGCGAGTACAAAGAAGGATGCCATTGGATAGTGTTTCATAATAGATTTTATTGGTTTAATCTCCGATTTAGTTTATTTTAAAACTTTGGCCACCAATCATCAATCTGTATGTCAACTCAAGGTTCGCTTTGTGTGTCCGCATGGTGCGCATCCTTTCGAATGGGTTAGAGATGTCCACCTCGACCTGACAGGTTCCCGCGCGTACCTATTGCCAAAGATCATCACAGTTCAAGAGCTGACATGTGCCCAGCATCGCCTCGTAAAACCTGTCAGGTCTTGGGAATTAGAATCTCCAGCCCAACAAATTCCAATAATTTACCCAGCCAATAAAGACTAGAGCTGCCAAGGTAATCAGCGAGTAATGAACTTTACCCAGGACAGACCAGTTGTACCCTTGCCAGACTTGAAAGGTAACATACAACATATACAGAGTCATCATGGTGGTAATGATT
>JALHTN010000071.1 GCA_022865865.1 Anaerolineales bacterium | reverse complement strand
TCTTGGGTTGGCACCCCTATCCCTGTCAACAGGTAGACAAAGATACCTTCCCGTATGCCGATCCCATTGATAGAGAACGGAACCAGCAAGACAACCAGGGCAACCGGGACAATCATCGCAAAATACAAGAAGGACACTCCCAAATCCAAGGAGACTCCGATAAAGTAATAGAACAGGATCACATTGATCTGCAACACCAGTGAGGCGAGCATCGCGATCGTCAAGACTCGCGGTTCAGTTCTCAACGTATTGAAGGATTGATATGCCTCATCCAATTTAGCTGCTGCTTTATCAAGCCGAACGATCCCCAGCAATTGTTGCAGGAATCCAAGTAAACGCGCATTGAATATTAACAATATGCCGAAAGAACACAGGAAAAATACCAATAGAACCGGGATCACATAAAAACTGACCTCCAGGCCGCTAGCAAACCCAATGCCTAATGCAACCACTGCTAATAACGCCAGGGCGAATACACCGATCAATCGATCTGCAAAAACAGATACCACAGATTTTGTTGAATCCTGGCTTAATGTGGCTGTATCGTAGGCCCGCATCGCATCACCACCAATGGTTGTTGGCAAAAAGCTATTAAAGAATTGACCGACGAACACAGAACCAATTAAGAATCGTAGGGGAATTTCGATTTCTTGTGCTTTGAGCAGGACCTGCCAGCGATAGCTAGTGATGATCTTTCCCAAAATCAAAGTGATAAAAGAAAGAAAAAGCCAGAAAGGGGTGGCTGAGGCAAGGGAAGCAAATACCGCAGAAAATTCAGTAATCGAAAGCAAATACCATATTAGAGCCACACTCACGACGGCTTTGCCAATAAAACTAAGGATTCTCTTCATCACTTCTAGTGCTTTCTACTGCTCCGCCCTCGTGCTCTTGATTTTTGCTGGGACACCAGCCGCTACCGTATTAGCAGGGATATCACTAGTAACCACCGCGCCAGCGCCAATTATGCTCTTTGTTCCAATGCTTACGCCATCCAGGATGATCACCCCCGCTCCTATCCAGGCTAGATCTTCCAGGCAAATGCCTTTAGTATTCACCCGGCGGGTTGAGGGTAATTGACCGGCATCCGAATAGTCATAACTACCGCCGGAAAAATGACAACCCGAACCAATATCGATGCTGTTCCCGATCTCTATCTTCCCGTTATTCGCGGCGATGATTTTAACATTGGTACCAATATTAACATGGGAACCGATCGATATGTCCGCCTCCTTGCAGACAATCGCGCTAAACCTACCAACAGTCACCAAATCACCAAATACTATCCCTTGATTAGATCCTCCTTTTGCATCTAATGTGCAATCGTCATCAATGATCACATTATTACCGATTTTGATTTTATGCGGTTGGCGCAGGTTCAGGTTCCTGCCGAAGATCACGTTGCGGCCAACTTCTTGGAATAATGGTTTGTAGAAGAACCGCCTTAAGACGAGTCCCAGAGCCCCGGGCAGGAGACCAAAGAAGAGAATTACGAACTCATAATACAGCCAGGTTCCCCAGCCGCGATCACCAACAGTCATCTCCCTATATAATTCAGAAGATGATTTCTTTGGATCAAACAGCTTCTTGTGCAATCCGGGCCACTGATCAGATTTGGTATCGTTGTTTGTATTTTTGGTCGTCATAGAGATTATTCCAGCTCTAAAGAAGATTCTGATCGATCAACCAATTTGCTGTCATTTGCAAGCCTTCATCGAGACCGATCTGGGGTTGAAAATTAAGTTGAGATTGAGCCTTATGAATTGAGAAAGCAGTATTGCCAGTATAAAATTTCATACTCCGCCGGGTAAAAGGCGCTTTCATGCCTGTTACCTTTGCCATAAGCTCGAGTCCTGCAACCCCACTCCACACCAGAGTTTTTGGAAACCTCAAAGATGGGTGTTTTACACCAAGGGAATCTGCAATCCCTGTCGCAAGCATTTCCAGGTCAACCGGTTCTGGACCTGCCATGATAAATATCTCTCCAGTCTGCCCTTCGAAGTTTGAAGCCAATTCAAACCCTACCACCATATCGGAAATATAAATTGGATGGCGTAAAGTTTTGCCATCACCCACATAAAAGAAGCGACCTTTATTGATAGTCCGGAACAATTTCGCGGTGCGCGCACAACGGGGACCATAAACCCAGGCTGGTCTTATCACAACCACTGGATAATCATTCTCTTGAGCATAATCTCTTACAGCGGTTTCACCAGCCAACTTTGAGCGTTCATAAGCCACATCCGGATGGCATTCAGATTCCTCATCTGCCGGGGGATTCTGAATATCTCCATACACACCAACTGTGCTGCAATGAACAAAACGAGTGATTCCCGCCTTGTGACAGCGTTCCAAGAATTCGAGTGTATTCTCTAAATTGATCTGCCAGAAATAATCTTCCCCCACGCCAGTTTCCAGATG
>JALHTN010000579.1 GCA_022865865.1 Anaerolineales bacterium | reverse complement strand
TGCAAGAGCTGCGCTTCCGGCGCAATGCCATCATTGGGTGGGCGATAGGAATCTCTGCCCTGCCTGCCATGTATATCGGTATATATCCCCAGGTCGCGAAAGATCTGGAGGGGCTGCAGAGCATTATGGACCTGGAAATCTACCAGGCGATGGGAATCAGTTTTGGCTCATTTGAAGAGTGGTTTGCTTCGACAATCATCAATATTGTGCCAATTATTGTAGCAATTTACGCTGTGATTGATGGTACAGGTACACTGGCGGGTGAAGAGGAAGCTGGAAAGCTGGAACTTGTGATTGCACTTCCAATTCCGCGCTGGCAAATCGTGACCGTGAAAGCCCTCGCGTTGGGGATTTCCCTGTTCTTAATCTTGCTGCTGGTGGCCATTTCCACAACAATTGTGTTTTTCGCGATTGAAAGCCAGATAGATACCACACTGCTGTGGACAGATGTTTTTTGGGGTTTGTTATATACTTGGCCACTCGTGATGGCGGTGGGTATGATCAGCCTCTTCCTGGGTACCTTTGCACCACGCAGGCGGACCGCGGCATTAATTAGTGCTGTCATTATCCTTGTTAGCTACTTTGGGAGCAACCTGTCCTCGCAAGTCTCGACGCTGGAATCGATTCAACCGCTGTTCCTGTTCCACTATCTTAATGCAACCGCAGATTTATTTGTGACAGGTCCGGTGACCAGCGACATACTTGTTTTGCTGGGAGTAGCACTGGTTGCTTTCATCCTGGCGCTTGTATTCTTCCAATGGCGCGATATCACCGTTGGTATGTGGCCCTGGCAGCGAGCAAGAAGGGTTCCTGCCTAGTTCTTCTAAACTGCCCATCAATTCTGGTGGGCAGTTTTTTGTTTAACAATTAGATAAAACCTTTGAAATTATTCTTTAAGCGGATATTTCCTGGACGATTTCCCAGCATCCTGAAGGCTGTATTCAGCCGGATGACATTTAAGTAAATTGGTTCACCAATCAGTAAAGTAGATCAACATTCTCAGGAATTGACTCCGATCTAGGGGACACAATGGGGTGCGATTTTGTTTGACTCTTTGAGCGCTTCTAACCAGGTGAACTCCCGGTTATCGCTGGCGTAATAATAGCTGGAACCATTGGGCATCATCACGATCACGATCCCGCTGTATCCCAACATCTGCGGGACCCAGAACTCACAATCATAACCTTCGCGTTGGTCATAAAGCCTCGCCCAGAATGCGTTGTTGTATTTCGATCTTGAATCGATGTCAACGCCGCGATCCTCAGGATCGAACTGCAGAGCAGCTGCTAAATAATCCGGGTGGAGCAGCTGTTCACCATTCACCATACCTCTATCGACATTGAGAAAATTCGTGATCTTCGCGATATCATCCTGGATCCACCACAAGCCATAGCCACCATAAGGCTGCCCCTGCCAATTTTCGTCCCTGGTTCTCAGTGTGGTGTGCGCCCCCGGAGCGATCTGGATAGGGATAAATACCTCATCTACAAGGAAATCAAAGATATCCGCTTGTGATCCTTCTATGGTTTGCAGGTAATTATGCAGAGCCCGAGTGACGACAAAGGTATCGAACGTGCGGTAGACCCATTGTGATCCTGGTTCAGCCCCTTGAGGCCAATTAAAGGCAGCTGCTATCCTCTCAGCATAGTATTCTTCATTCCAAAACGGATCGGTATCAAAATTCTCTTCATCATCCATGTATCCGGATGAGCGGAAATTTCCTGTCGCCATGTCGAGGGTGTGATCAAATGTAACCCTGCTCCAATCACCAGGGCTATCTGCGTACTCCGGAACAAAATCTTTAATCAACAGGTCTGCTACCCCGGGATCATGCTTTTGCGCCAGGCGCATGAGAGCTAAGCTTGGAAAAGTTGATTTGGCTGTCGAATACGAGGGAGCACGCAGATATTCGCAATAGGCGTATTCTCCGTAGCGGGTAGGACAGCTGCTGACGTAATTGATGCCATTGTATACGAACCCATAGTAAGTAAGGTGTTTCTTGGATATACCGCGACCGAATTGGGTGACATCCACCTGTGGGTAATCTTCGGCCAGCTGCTCGATGGGCTTGGTGGGGAATCTCTGGGATAGCTCGTCCGCAAACGCGGCTTGAATTTGCCCGGAATTCTTAACAGGTTCTGAATGGTGAGCAGCATCCAACTGCCCCCACAGGTCGAGGCTGAATGAGATCGTAGTTTCCTGGGTGGTCTGGTACCAGACCTTTGAGATGCCGTCATCATTAAATAAGAAGGTCATCACACCGTTGAAGATGGCATTGGAACCTTTCCAAACCAGGCTAAAGGGGAAGGAGACCCGGGAATAGCTGCCATCTCCCTCTTCTCGCCAGACCCGTCCCGGTTCGATGATGTAGTTCCAGATGGGGTGCTCTGTGATGATCAAACCGCGCTGCACAGGGATGAGATAATCCCCGCTTTGCAGGAATTCAAAATTAAATTCTGGTAAATGGGGTACCTGAGGATCTACGTCTGGATTACCTCTCAATACCTGGATTCCACCCCGGGTATCCTCACTGAATAATTCAAGTCGACCTTCAAAAATGTGCTCAGCAGGCAGGGCGCTATCCGGTATGGCGAAGGCGCCATCATCCACTGGCGATCCAGGGTTAAAGTCATTGAGCAGCTGGTCATAGGTGAGTATTGTCCGCTCATTCGGCCGAAAATTGGAAGGGGACGGAGATGGGGAAGAAGTGGCTGGCAGCAGAGTTGGTGATCCTTGCGTTGGAGTTTGTTCAGGAGTCCTGATATTCCCGGGGCTGCAGGCAAATAATAGCAGGCTGATTACGCCTATAACGAACTGCTGCTTCTTCATGTTTCACTCCTAGGAACAAACCAGAATGTCCATTACGTTTACTCGCAAACCTAATAAATCAAAATCACGAACCAAGATGATGATGAGTTCGAGCGAATGCACCGTGGCTTGCTGATTTGCTACTCATTCGGAAGATGTCCATTTATTGAAATATATTGATGGAAGCGTGATTTCTACTCAGTGCAGTATAAGTCTAAATCAGAATCTCTGCAGGCACATCAGTCGATTGATGTATATATGGATATAGCCAGGTGGCGAATATTTATTGGTCTTCGGAAAAGACCGACATTCTTGTTAATTCTTGACACGTAACCGAAAAAAATGCTATAATGGGGATAGATCCTGTTGGTATATGTTGGTACAGGTAGGCACGATCGAGGACATGTGAGCACGGGAGCGATCATGGCAAGTGATGAAAAAGCCAAACCGCTTTATCAAATCGTAGTTGGATCGATTTTAGACCAGGTAAACTCAGGGCAGCTTGAGGCCAATCAGAGATTGCCATCTGAGAGTGAGCTGTGCCGAATTTACTCTGTGGGTCGCAATACTATCCGCCGTGCGATCAGCGAACTAGTCAATGACGGCGTGCTGCGAACCGTACCTGGCGTGGGGACATTTGTGGTGGAAACCCGATTAGATAAGACAGCAGAATATTTATTCGGGTTTTCCCAAGAAATGCAATTTCTCGGGAAAACTGTTTCCAGCCGGGTGTTAGAAGCCGCAATCATCCCTGCTGATCCTTTTCTGTCGAGAAGACTGCAAATCCAGCTCGGTGCGGATGTTGTGTTCCTAAACCGGGTGCGCTTGATGGATGACGAGCCGACTGCAATTGAGCGATCTTATTTGCCGCATGAGCTCTGTCCAGGGATTTTGGAGTACGATTTTTCGGTTAATTCTCTTTACGAAACGCTGTCAACGGTTTATGATAAGAGACCCGATCATGGTGAGCAGGTAATCGAAGCCAGTTTGGCAACCGAGGAGGTATCCCAACTGTTGGGTCTTATACCTCCGGCTGTGGTCTTTGTTTTTCGCCGGGAAACGCGGATGGCTTCTGGACAGGTAGTTGAATATGTGGATTCCGAGCTGCGAGCTGACCACTTCCGCTTCTACACCAACCTGCGCATGTTCGCCACCCCAGAGGAATTTGTCTTTCGCAGGCTGCCGTTGAAGGTAGCAAGTTGAGAATGCTCGAATATGGTCAATAGGGTTGAAGAGTGGTAAAGATGAGCGATTTATCTGAATCCCAACTCCATGAGATTGTGCAGAAGATCGTAGAACGCACATTGGGTGACAGCAGCATGGATACCGCTAAGCCTGCGCTTAACAGTGCAGCCTCTTCTCGAGCTGAGGCGACGCCTCATGCTGGGGAACAGTCCAATAAGAACCGGCGAATTGCCATAGCTGCCGATCACGGTGGTTTTTCGCTCAAAGAAAACCTGAAACCATACCTGCAGAAGCAGGGTTACCAGGTGGATGACTGTGGAACCCACAGCAATGAATCAGTGGATT
>JALHTN010000578.1 GCA_022865865.1 Anaerolineales bacterium | reverse complement strand
TGGGGATTAATAATATCCTAAATATTTTACATAAAAGATAATAGAATCAATACAATATGTGGGTATTATTCTTTGTTCATCCCCCATATATTGAGCTTAAGTCTGGGAGAAGAGATTAATCTCTTTGATTGACAGGAGGTGGAATGATTGAGCGTTTCCGAATTGAATTCTGTCACCTTCTAGTAAATCGAACTCGGATGCGGGTGCCAGAACAAACTTGTAACAAATAGGTTTTCTTCATACTCAAAATACACCCATCGAATAAATAGGCGGTGAGCAAAAATTGCTCGCCCACCGCCAGGAATTCGAACGTGATGGCGATTGAATTAGCCAAACAAAGCTAACCCACCGAAACCGAGTGCAGCAATCACCACACCAGCGATGAGATTGATAACAATCAAGGCGATCCAGCCGATCACAACCGTTACAATGGTTGGCACCCAATCCAAATCAAGAGCTTCTTTTACGGCGATGAACCAGGCGATGACGGTCAGGATCCAGCCGATGAAGATTACTGGGGTGATCAAGCAAGCCAAAGTTAATGAAAAGGCTCCCAAGATGCCAAGCAAACCAATAATCTGCCAAACATAAGCCAGTCCCAAGGTGCGCAGCAGCTCTCCGAAATCTACATCTGCTTTGAAGACAACCCGGCCAACAAGGTTGATCACATAAGTAGCGACAACGAATGCTATTACAGCAAAGACAGTACCTATGACTGCACTGAGCAGCCAATTCCCGATATTACTGCCAGCACGCGCACCCAGCTGATTTAGAAAACTGACTACAGCTACTATCAGCCAGGCAGTGTTGGTGAATGTTGCGTCGTTTTCAACCTCAGCGTAGACTTCGGTTTTGAAAGTTAGTGCTTTGATGATGCGGTCCATGATGATTTCTCCTTATTTGGTAGTTGATGAATATTATTATGGATAATAATTTTGAACCTTATTTCGTTGTTATTCTCCTTTCTCGGTCCAATGCCGTGAGATTATAAATATGAAAATAAAATCAATCTATGTGTATAAACCCTTAACCTTGAAAAAGTTTCAATATTCTTGATGTATTAATATTCCAACCAAGAGGTTGAATTTAGAATGATGAACGCTCAGCCATCGCCTACCACCTTTTATAAATGGCGAATCCTTGTATCAGGGCTGGTTTTATTGATCTTGTTTCCCAAGTTTGTACTGCTAGGATACTATTAATTCCCCATTCTTCAAGCGAGAAGTACTTCCTGGATTTGGGCAGCATATGCAGCACTCTCGGCGTCTTCAGTGAAGAATTCAATTTTGTCTGGTTTATCGACTCCCAGACCCAATTGAACAGCTCTTTTGATCTGATCTTGTTGGAAAATCTTTCCACGTGCCACTTCTGTTTGGCAGCCATGAAAGCGTAATAGAGCCACGCCGACCGCATCAATTGCCACTCGATCTGTGCCAGCCAGGATGACTTCAGACAATGCGAGCTCACCTTTTTCGGGACCACCATTGATGAAACACTCGACGCCATCCATGACAACCAGATCAGGTGTGTATGCGGTGTTGATCTCTGCAATCATACGGCGCTGGTGCGGTGAATTGTGCAGCTCGTCCATGAAATCATGATCATCGACCAGGTTATCCTTGGCTACCATTCCGACGGAGTTTTTTAGGGAAAGGGTGAAATGGCCACCATAACGGTGAGTTTTTAGACAACAGGCCTGAATCAGGGTATCAGTCTCAAGGAGGGGTCGGGCGAACGGAAATCCAAGCTCCCAATGTGAGTTGGTTGGCTGGATCATGACCCAATCCTCGGGGGTGAGGTCATCGAAAATGAGGGTATTGAAACCTAATTCATCAGCCAGTTCGAACACCCCCAGTCTATCCATTGCCTTGCGTGTGTCACCCATGCCGCTCCGGTCCCCGACAGTGATTTTGGCCACCAGGTTTTCACGCAGTATGGACACGATTGACCGCAGCACATCCGGATGGGTGGCACCAGGCGTTGGATCAGGGCTGTTGAAATTGGGTTTGAGAAAGATATTTTGGTCATGAACGTCCTTGAGACCACACATTTCGATAGCCTGGCGAACTCCTCGGCTGCGATCCTGGGTTTTAATAAACGCCACCTGACCGGTACCAAGGACTGATGCTGGTACAGGAGATTCTGTAGGTGCGGGGGTAGATTCAGGTTCTAACGTGTCTACAGGGTTTTCGGTGCTGGTAGCGGTCGATGGTGTTTCTGGGGAGAGAACCGATTGTGTGCTTTTAGGGGTGAATATAGCTGTGGGATCGATACCAGCTTGAGAGCAAGCCTGGAGGAATGAGCTGAACGCTGCTGCGCCTCCAAGGGATGATACTAATTTTAAAAATTCTCGACGAGAATACTGGTGATTGTTGTCTCTAGCACACATAATCCCCTCCTGATGGGTTTGCTCTACAATCAGGTTCCCCAGCTCTAACCTTATTGGATAATCTGATTATACAGCAAAGAGCATGTTAATCTTTATTATAGAGCGGCGAGGAGTGAATGGTATTCCCGATGTGTTGGAACTACTGCATCCAGCGAATCCTGGCAGCTAATCAACCAGCATCTTTATCCAATTGTTTTTCGATCCGTGCTAATTTGGTTTCAAGGTGGGTGAGGGTGATAGCCTGGCGTTTGAGCAATTGATGGATTTCATGGATTTCTGGCTCCGTGGCGGCCAAGATTTCCTCTGTGTTAGCCTGAGCTCTGGCGTGGAATTTACTTGTGAAGTAGCTGGTCAAAACGCTGAACATGATCACACCCAAGAGAATAACCAGGGCACCGATAACGCGACCGAGGTCAGTGACCGGATACTTATCCCCATATCCAACAGTGGTGATTGTGACAAGAGACCACCACAAGGCATCCAGCGGCTGACTAATATTCGAATTCGCAGACCGGGTTTCAGCGCCAATCATAAAGTAGCTGCCAAATTGGATCACCAGTAGGACGAGAAAGCTGACTGGCGCCAGCACACTCGAGGCGGGGTGATGGCGAAGATCCCTAGATATACCGGTAGTACCAATTTGCCTTAATAGACGCAGGATGCGTAGGATGCGAAATAGCCGGAAGATCGGCATCCAGAAGAAAGGAATGCTGCCAAGAAAATCCAACCATCCCAATCCGCTGATCAAGTACTTCGCCCTGTCGGGTGCAGAAATCAACCGGTAGACAAAATCAACCATCAATATGAGACTGAGGGTGAAATTGGTGATCATCACTACCTGGTCCATATCTGGATCATTGGTGAGGAGTATGATGATGATATTGACGATTGCGAGGGTGGATATCGCCAGAATGAAGAGTTCATAGCTGATGTTCTTGTTGGCAGGGGCTCTATCCGCAACGGTCATGGGTATCTCCTAATTTTCGCTTTCCTGCAGATTGTACAGGATAATGAATATTAAACCTGCAATTAGTCGTAATTATAACGGAGCTGGTAATTCTAATAAATCTGCTCACCAAGAATCTATTCGGTTCGGTAGATAAATCTATGAAGATTACCCATGATACATCATTCCATTTTGCGTATCTCGGTTGCTGATCAGAATTGATAGATCAGGGGGGTCAGGATCAGTACAACTAATCCTGCGATAAACGTTAATGGAAGACCTAATTTGACGAAATCGTTAAAAGTGTAGCCACCTGGCTCCTGGACCATGAGGTTGGTCTGGTAGCCCGCTGGATTGATGAAAGCATAGGATGTGCCCAACATGAGGATCACAACAAAGGGGGTAAAACTGACCTGGAGAGCGGCGATATTGCCAGGGCGACTGGGAACATGATCGAAGCGGCAGCGGCATTCGTAATAATATTTGTCAACGCGATACATCCGATAAAGACCATCACCAGGGCAACATAAGGATTGCTGCCACCGATGGCGGTCATGCCCGCCGCGATTACCTCAGAGAGACCTGTACTTGTGACAGCTGCGGATAAGCCAACAGCAGCTCCTAGGATTACAACCGTATCCCATTCGATGCTGTTCCAGGCAGTGCTGGTTGTCATGCTGCCAGTTAAAAGCAGTGCCAAACCACCCAAAAGGGCGGCGTTGAGCATGCTCATGACATTGAATGCGGCCAGAAGGACCATGGCGATCATAATCACACCAGCGATAGTCGCGCGTGATGTGCGTTGAATGCGGTAACCATCCATTCGCCGGGTGAGGCTGAATTCGGTCTGTCCGCGGGTCTGATAAAAGAAATCATCTTCAACTTCCAGGACACCTACATCCCCTGCCTGGATGCGGACATCTCTAAGAGGGTCTCGGGGAGGGGAGTTATCGCAAGACATTGCAACGATTTCAGCGCTATAAGGAGGATTTTCTCTGACTGGTAGTTCATAAATATACCTGCCAACAGTTGGATGGCTGGGGGAGACAACTACCTCCACCAGATGGTGGGTGTAGCGTTTTGATCCCAGCGGTACGCCAGCAGCTGGTTTAATGCCAATCGTCGTCCAAAGACCTGGGAGTGACTGATTATCTGCGATGTAGGTCAGGATATCTCCTGGCTGGAATACTTGTGTTATATCGATGTCTGGTTTTTCGGGTGCAGGAGCGGTAAACCTCTTTTTGGTTCGTAAATGCCAAATTTTAGCCAGCCGATGGAATAATCCCCTTCTTTCTGAAGGGTGCATTTCTGTCATCGTTTTGTCATGCTCTACATGGGCAGGTTCGAATTCAACCAGCTGGTAACCAGGAGCTTCTGCAAGCCCAGCTTCAAGGATTGTTTTACCGATCAGAGGAGAATTCTCGGTAATGATGAACTCAGCTTTGTAGCGGCGTTTTGATAAATCATCTCGTTCTTGAGAGCCTTCCGGAAGAAAACGGTTGCCGATAGTTATCAGGAAGGTAATGCCAATCAGGGCAGCAGGAACAGCAACCAGCGTGGGTGCAAATATATTCATTGCGGGAAGGCCAGCACTGATGATTAAACCAGCAATGATCAGGTTGGTGGAAGTACCGATCAAGGTTGAAGCACCTCCCAGAATGGAGGCAAAACTCATCGGCATAAATAATTTTGAATCGCTTAGACCAGTTCGCTGACTTAAATCCTCAATAACCGGAACCATCATGGCTACCAACGGGGTATTGTTGAGGAACGCGCTTGCAACTGCAACCGGACCAAAGATTTAAATCTGGGCACCGTGCAAATTCTTGGGTAAGCCGATCAACAGGTTTGAGGCGATGGTGATCGCACCAGTGGCATACATGCCAGCTGCGATGGGAAACAAGGCTGCCACGGTAATCACCCCAGGATTCGAAAAACCGCTTAGCAACCCATCCAGGGGAGCCAATCTCAAGGTCATGGTGATGGTAAGTGTGCCAATAAAAATGACCCAGGTGGGGAATTTTCCCCATATCAATAGAGCAAACATAGCTCCAAGAAGGAAAACCAATAACCAAGCCTCAGTTGTCATCCAGGTGATTCCTTAATTATTATCACCCGCATTCTACGTCAATTAATCAAAAAACACACAAAAACAGCCTTTTCAGCCTGAAAACTTAAGGGTTTCGTCAAGTTTGGTTTTCACCCAATGGGTGAAAGAAAAAGCGATTGGATCAGCTGACTTTTACGCTCCTCGCATGTTAAAATTGAAGTAAATAAAATAGCAACAGCGAAAAGGGACTTAATTGTGATCAATAAAATTGATTTTGCAGCCAAGAATCTGACGTCAAATGCAGGCATATTTCTTCTATTTGAAAATGCAAAGACCAATGGAATTTTTGAACTCATTGACACCGACCTTGTGTTTGATAATGAATCAACCAACAAAATCAAGATGAATCATATAAAAACGATGCTCTGCGGCCACTTTATTGGGATTGATAAGTTGGAACGGCTCAAACTTCTACAAGGTGATCCACTGATCAACGAGTTTGATATTTCAGTGAAGAAACCTGAAACGGCATCAAGATTTTTAGGCAACTTCAGCTATAAAACAACTCAAATGTTCAGAGACATCAATTTCAAAGTCTTCAAAAAACTACTTTGTAAAAGTAAGCTAACATCAATCACCATCGATATTGACAGCAGTGTTGTCAACGTAGAAGGCCATCAAGAAGGTACGGCTAAGGGATATAATCCAAAAAAGCCTGGCAACCTTTGTTACAACATCCAGTTTGCTTTCTGTGATGAACTAAAGGCATATATCACTGGATTTGTGAGAAGCGGCAACACTTATACTGCAAACGGCGCAGCTGAAATGATAAAAGAAATCGTTGCCAATATCAAAACTGATGATTTAGAGATCATGTTCCGAATGGACAGCGGCTATTTTGATGAAGAAATTATTGAAACAATAGAATCACTGGGTTGCAAGTATTTGATAAAAGCTAAAGGTTATCCAACACTTGTTTCTCAAGTAACGGATCCATCTATTTTATTCGTGACAGGTGATGAGGGCAGGGAAACGGCTGAGCTTGTTACGAAACTAAACACATGGGACAAAGACAGAAGATTTGTAGTCTC
>JALHTN010000577.1 GCA_022865865.1 Anaerolineales bacterium | reverse complement strand
GACCCTGATGCAGTATCAAGGGGATATGCAGGTGGGCGGCAGGTTGGCGAGTGTTGGTCAGCGGATGATGGATTCGGTCAGCAAGAGCTTATTAAAACAGGGCCTGGATTCTCTGAACCAATCCTTACTCGCTCGCATAGCTGCTCAGGGTGATGGGGAACAGGTTGAATATACACCCCCGTCCGAGACTGAGTTCGCCGCTTCTGTCGCCAGGGATATGGCCGGGGAAGCGCTTTCCTCCCACAGGGTATGGTGGATTGTAGGTGCAGTTGTATTGATATTGATCATCCTGGCAGTTGTATTGCTCAGATGAGGTACAACATTGAGGAATTTAATTTGCATTCCAAGGAAAAAAAACAATTAACCAACAAAGGAGGTTCTCGAGGACAATACCATTCAATTGACAAGCAAATAATTATTCTGTAAAATGGATTCCACTTCAGCCAGTGGGGGAATTTGGTGGCATCAGCATTGGGGCTCACATGGTGGGTAACCCCCCCGTGAGCCACTACAAGGAACAGCGAAAAGAGGAGAGCAGAAATGAACCATCATATTCAATCAAGAAAATTAATGGGTTTGATAGGAACACTAATCCTATTGGCTTTACTGGCAGCCGCTTGTGCACCCGCCGCACCTGAAGTAGCACAAGAAGATGCCACTCAGGCACCCGCAGCACAAGAAGATGCCACTGAGGCACCCGCAGCACAAGAAGGTGCCACTCTGGCAATCGAGCATTTCAGCGTCATCGAAGGCACAACCTGGTCAGGTGCCCATGATCGCGCTGGTAAGCGAATTGCCGAAAAATCCGAAAACGTTGATTACGTTTACCGTGAAGAAGTAGGTCCTGACCTCACTGTTCCTTATGCAGAAGAATTAATCTCTGATGGAGCTGACATCGTGATCGGAAATGCCGAATTCATGGGCATGCCCTTGATTGATATCGCTGATAAATACCCGGATGTTTACTTTGGTTCCATCATCGCCAGCGATCTCTCCACCAAGCGAAATTTCATCCGCCTATTCCCCAGGCAATATCAAGCGCTATATCTGGAAGGATTGATCGCCGCGGCATTAACCGAGACCGGCAACATTGGCATCGTCTCCGCATTTCCATCTGTACAGGTGATCCGGCGCCAGAATGGTTTCATTCTGGGTGTGCAGGATGCAGCTGAAATGCTGGGTAAAGATGTGAACATTTATGTAAAATACGTGGGTGACTGGTACCTGCCTGCAGAAGAGCGAGATATCGCTGAAACCCTGGTAACCCAGTATGACGTCGACGTATTAACCCAGCAAACCGACTCGGGGTCACCGCTCGATGTTGCCCAGGAGCAGGGTATCTGGTTCATCGGTAAAGATATGGACATCGTTGGCTTCTACGGCTGGTCAGATACAGATACTGTGGCGGTGTCGTTCGACACCCGCTGGGAAGTGCTCTATGAGCATATGCTCACTGAGTTCTTAGCTGGCGAAGAGAATCCAGTGACCGTCCTCTATTTGGGCATGGATAGCTCAATGGTGTTAGCCGATGGCACCGAAGTCCCAACAGTTGATATTATGAATGATAACAAGGTGGGCATAGATGCCATCAGTCCCGCTGCCTTACCCTTGATTCCCACTGAGATTGTCGACCTCGTTGAGCAGAGAAGGGAAGAAATGATCAATGGCTCGTGGGACCCATTCACAGTTCACGCCTTCATCAGCAATGGAACTGGATTGGAACTCGAAGGGACACCTATTCCACCCGCAGGGACAGAGGTCAAAGCGGCTGGTGAGGAACCAACTGATGAATGGCTGCTCTCCAAGTTCAGCTTCGACCTGGCAGGTGTGGAAATCTTGGAGTGATCCTGAGTCGGGTAGTTGATCCAATCAGCATCGCTGCAGTACTACCTCTCGTAAGATCCTAGACAGAGGCTCCCATCTTGGGGTGAAAACCCTCACAGGTGGGAGCCTCATGCCTATTGTGAGCCCTTACCGGCTTTGGGAGATATGAAAATTCGAGTACAGGTTGCACAATTGCCAGATGTATCACGAAATCCAAACCCTGAACTGATCCAGGTACCAACAGGAGCGATAAAAACTTTATAATGCCCAACCAAGAGATCAAACGCGGTGATACGGTCTTAGAAGCGCGCGGGATCACGAAACGTTTCCCCGGAGTCGTCGCCAATGACGGTGTGAATTTTGATATTAAAGCCGGAGAAATCCACGCCATCCTCGGTGAAAATGGCGCTGGCAAGACCACCCTGATGAAAATCTTGTTCGGAGAATACCTGCCTGACGAAGGTGAGATCTTGATCTCTGGTCAGCCGACAAATTTTCGATCCTGCTTGGATGCGATCGATATGGGGATTGGGATGGTCCACCAGCACCGCAAATTAATCCCCGCCCATTCTGTGATCGAGAATATCCTCCTCGGACATCCCCGGGCAGGGAACATCCTCAACCTGAGCAGAGCTGAGACCGAAATATTGGAGATCTGCCAGAAATATGGCTTCAACATTGACTTAAAAGCGAAAGTTTGGCAGCTTTCAGAGGGGGAGAAGCAGGTGGTCGAGATCCTGAAAGCGCTTTACCGTGGGGCTGAAATATTGATCATGGATGAACCAACATCTGCCCTGGCACCCTCCGAGACGGATAAACTCTTGGAGTCGATCAAAGCCATGTCAGGAGACGATCTCGCAATCGTGCCCTTCATTACCCATAAACTTCCCATCGTGTTGGCCATCAGCGATCGCGTGACGGTTCTCAGGCGCGGGAAAGTCGTCGCCACCATGGACACGGACCAGGCAACCGAAAGAAGCCTGGCAATGGAAATGGTCGGCAGGGAAGTCATTTTTAGGAT
>JALHTN010000070.1 GCA_022865865.1 Anaerolineales bacterium | reverse complement strand
GTGCTTAACATCATCCATGCTCTGCACGCTGATTACGCCGATCGCCTGTTTTCCAACCAAGATCGGGACACCCAGGTATGATTGCACATCTACCCCGGTGTGAGTAGCACCGATTTCATCTACATGCTGGTTAACATCCTCGTTGATTAACAAGGGTTCTGCAGACTCGATGATTTTGCTGGTTAGCCCCTCTCCAAATTGCATCGACTCGAGGTCTTCTCCTACAGCATATGGGAATTCAATCAGGTTTGTTTGCCGGTCATACAAGGCAACATAGGTGATATCGGCGGAAAAATTCTGCCGAACCTGCTCTCCGATCAATTCAATCAGAGCATCCATCTCCAATTCGGAGGTCAGTGCTTTACCGACAGTGTTGACCGTGGCCATTTCTGCTGCTTGCTGCTGGCTTTCGAACAGCAAGCGGTTGGTCTCCTCGAAAAGACGCGCGTTTTCAATCGCTACACCCATACTCGTCGCCAGGGTGCTCAATAAACGCACACTTGACTCGTCATAGGCGTGTTTGCGATAGCTTTGGACACTCACCACCCCCAGGACCCGATCTCCGACAATAATCGGTACCCCAATATAGGACTCAGTGATGGTTTCATCTTCACCATGTACTAAACTTATAGATCCGCTTTGTTTCGCATCCTCATCCGTACCAAATAACAATGGCTGCCGCGTTTCGATCACAACCGAAGTCAGACCTTCGCCAAATCGAAATGATGGTGTCTCTACATATCCACGATCGTATCCATACGGTGTGGTGATAATTTGATCCTGGGAGTTATACAAGTGAATTGACGTTGATTCTGCCTTGAAGATATCCCGTACCTTATCCCCCACTATGCGCGTGATTGTATCCACATCCTGCTTCTGAGCCATCGCATCACCGACACTGTTCAGGATAGTGAGCTCGGCATTGCGCTGCTGGGTTTCATCCAGCAGGCGGTTGGTCTCGTCGAATAATCGCGCGTTCTCAAGCGCAACGCTCATGCTGCTGGTCATAGTGTTCAACAGCCTGACTGCGGATTCTGGAAAGGCATTTTCCCGATCTACGTTCTGCAGGCTTACCGATCCCATCACAGTATCCCCTACAATCATCGGCACAAAAATTAGTGACTTAGGAGCTTCGGTTCCCGGGTTTATAGCCATTCCCAACTCTTCTGCACGGGTTGCCATATCCTGATTAATAACCACCTGTTTACGGCTCTCAACAAGTTGGTAAGTTAGTTGATTGAATGGCGAAGGATCAAGGTCGGTCCGCACTCCCTTTTCAATATGATAGGGATGGGTGCGAATTTTCTTTTCATAGTCAAACGTTGATATGAGCACCACCTGGGCGTCAAATATCTCGCGGATTTTCTCTCCCACCAGTTCAAAAATACTGGGAATATCCAGTTCTTCTGCCAAACCCTCCTGGACGCTGTTGATAATCGCCAGCTCAGCGCTGCGCTGCTGGGTCTCATCCAGCAAACGATTGGTCTCGTCAAATAAACGGGCATTCTCCAGCGCTACGCTCATACTAGCCGCCAAGGTGGTGAGCAAATTCAAGTCCGAATCGCTAAAAGCATGCTCTTTCTCATAATCCTCAACAATAATGACTCCGATTGAATCTTCCCGGATAGTGAAAGGAACGGCGATCAATGATTTTGCTGTTTTTGTGCCCGGTAAAGTATAGGATCCGATTTCAGCGATTTTTTCCGGTAAGTTTTCAATAATCACCAATGGTTCTTGGGTCTCAACCATGTATTTAGAAATTCCGGCAATTGGGGCTGGTGGAAACTCGAATCGCTCTCCATGTTCATACATATAGAGATACTGCACCATTTCTGTATTCTTATCAATTAACCGAATATCAATATTCTCAGTACCCAAGACATCCCGGAGCTTGTCCCCCACAAAATCGATCACGCTTTGAAACTCTAATTTGGAGGCTAAGGCTTCCTGGACACTGTTGATGATCG
The DNA here is from genome assembly GCA_022865865.1 of Anaerolineales bacterium. Next base: position 9,723 of record JALHTN010000070.1, on the reverse strand, counting down.
CCAGTTCAGCGCTGCGCCGTTGTGTTTCATCTAACAAACGATTGGTCTGGTCAAAGAGACGGGCATTGTCCAATGCAACACCCATGCTGCTGGCAAGCGTAGTTAGTAATCGCAGGTCAGGTTCTTCGAACTTGTTTTTTTGATGATCGAACAAACCAATCGTGCCGATAGATTCCCCTCCCACCAAAATCGGGACCATGACTACGGATTCCGCCATAGGAGCATCTTCATCTCCCAAAGTCACCGTAGAACCCAAATCTACCGCAAATTGTCTGAAATTCTCGTGAACCAGCACTGGTTCTTTTGATAACAGAACATGACTAATCACACCAGTATTTTCCTTAAATGGCCAAGGATCGATCGGGAACCGTTTACCGTTTTCCAAATAAAATGGGATTTCGACCTGTTTTCTGCTCCTATCAAGAATGGATATGCTCATGTTCTGGATGCCGAAAATCTCTTGAATTTTCGTACCCACCAGATCGATGATATCCTGGAAGTCTAATTTCGTCGCCAATCCATCTTGGACGCTGTTGATAATTCCCAATTCGGCATTGCGCTGCCCTAAGGCTTCATTCGAGGTGCTCAATTCCGCAGTACGCTCAGTCACCCGCTGCTCTAAACCTTGATAAAGATGTGCGTTTTCAAGTGCAGCGGAAACCTGGTTGGCAAAGGATGCCAGCAGATCGACATCTGCCTGGGTGAATTTCCCATAGATGGCATGATTATCGGCATAGATCACGCCGCTCGACTTTCCACCGGATATCAAGGGCACGCACAGCACAGACAGCGATTTTTGTGGGTCCTGCGTCGTTCCATTGATGTCCGTCTCATCGATATCCTGGCGGAGGTCATGCATGCCGGATACTTCCACACTGTCAATCAATTTGGCAGATTGGAGCAGGAATCTGTCCTGCTCCTCTTCAGTAAATCCGTAGCTGGCCCCAATGTATCTCTCCCCTGACTCATTAACCAAAAGCAGCATGGCACGCTCAGAACCGCTAAGCTCAATTAATTCATCCATTATGAATTCAGTCAGCGCCTGGATCTCACGCCTTTCATTCATGCGCACGCCGATTGCCAGCTGGCGCTGGAGCTGTGCCTGAACATTTCCAGGTTGGGAGTCATTCGCTTCGATATTTAGACCGCGGGCAGCTGCATGGTGTGCCCATTCTGCGATGATCGTACGGTTAATGCTCACTTTATTTATATAATTGCGTCGTAAACCCTCGTCACTCAGTGAGACAATCCCTTCGAGCGTTATCTCGCGCGCTTTTTTTAATGCCGCCCAGGCGTTCTCTGGAATTTCAACAATTCCACCAGCTTTACTGTCAGCTTCGAACTGCTGTCGCGCTTCGTAAGTCAAGGCTTGATAATGCCACCACCAGATCTCCTGCGGCGGATATTCTGAGCCCCCAATTCCGAGTGTTTCCAGCTCGGTTACGCTTTCCGCGGTATGCATTCTGGCTGTCTGAGGATCGTCCAGTGCCAGATATGCAGCCCCCAACCACGCTGTAGTTGAGGGAATATCAGAGCTGAGATTCGTTTCTCGAAATGTATCCAGTGCCGATTGGATCGCTTCGCGGCCTTTTTCAGCTTCACCGGACATCAGAGCTACCCTACCTAAACCATATAAGTCGAAGCCCTCAATGATGGTGCTTTTGATCTCCTTTGCAACTTGCTGGCCCTCTTTAAATATTTTCTCTGCAGCGGAGAACTCACCCAAATTCATTTCTGCCCGCGCATAGCTATCCAGGTAGAGCGCCAAACCCCTAAGGGCACCCATTCCACGCACCATTTCAACAGCCCGCATGGCATAATCACGGGCTGTGCTGTATAGACCCAGATGCCCATAAAGCAAGCTTAAATTATTGTACATCTGGCCCTGCCCCCAGCGATATCCAATCGTCTTGAAGATCTCTAAGGCTTCTTCTCCGGCATCGCGTTTTTGAGCGTAATCGCTGGCGGTTAAAGACCAGGCATTAAGTGCGCTAGCCTCCCTCTTTCTATTCCCCAGGGATCGCCAAATTGCTAGAGCATCCAGAGAATACTTCCCTGCTAGGGTCTGGTTGCCGCTATCCAATAGGACTGAACTCAGTGCGCTAAGGGTATTTGCTTCCCCCTGCCTATCTCCCACTGCCCGGTACATGCGCAAGGCTTTATCAAAATTATCTTGAGCTTCCTCTTTCTCTTCTTGAACCCAATGCTTGTATCCAACTGCCAGGTTAACGGCAGCGGAGATTGAATAGTCATCCGAACCTTTCTCAAGCTTTTTTACTGCCTCTGCAATCTCACTGACCTTGGAATTTTCACCCTTGCGTGCAGTAGTAAAAACCTGGCGGAAAACTATCCCTACCTGCAGTTCAGGTTTCTCGAGATCCTGGGCGATCTCAACCATTTGATCCAGATCATCCAGTTCATCAGTGAATTGCCCCATCCGTTCGTAGCATTCAGCACGTTGGTCGAGAATCTCATATGCCATTTCAGAGGTGATACCCTCAACAGCTAGCGCAGTAGTATAAAGCTCTATCGCGGCAGGATAATCATAAATCGCTTGCGCTTGAGAACCTTTATCGAAAAGCTCCGCAGCGTTTATTATTTTTTTATTCTTGGTTTGCGAGTTATTTTTTTTCTTCTTTTCCATCCACTCACTTCCTTAATGCAAGATAATAGGGTCTTTATTATGGATAAAATCGATCATTCAGTGATGAACGATCAAGTCCTGTTGTAAACTAGTATTTGCCAAAATCCAGCCTTTTGGTGGATATAGGGATATAACCCCTGATCTTTTATGATGCGGTCAATTTGATCTGTGCTGTGAAGGAAAATGCGGAAAGGTGTTCCTCTCAATCTGAGGAAGAAATTCGCAAGGGGCAGAAACAAACGAAACAGCCACAAATCGCGGGGAAAAACCAGGCCGTATGTTTTACGTGCCTTCTTCGCGGATAAATTAATTAACGCCTGCATATCGTCATAACAACAAACCACCCGATCCAGTGTGACAATATCTACCTCAGGAATTTCTTTTGCAATATCAACAAAATCACCTTCTAGAAAAATGATACTGTCATCCAGATTCCGCTGATGTGCTTCTTCTTGGGCTGCACGTACATAGGCAGATGAAGCATCCACATGCGTCGCCTGGACCACGCCGCGATCAAGTAAAGCGTGCTGAATCCCACCCAGGCCTCCACCAATATCAAGCAGTGTCATGCCTTCTACATCAGCATTGGAGATAGCTGAAATCAATTGGCGTGTAGTCCCCGCTACCCCTTCCTTCCTGTAGCGCGCCAACTCTTTTCTGACGTACTTCTCATTGAACTCCTGTTCAATTCCCTGACACTGGTTTCAAGTCATTCAATTTTCTCACATCGAACATAGAGGATAAATCTAGTCTAAATTATAAACTTTTATCCACCCTAGTCAATACTATAGAGGTCTAATCACTATAAATAATCATAAAAATCACCCAATAGAATTACCGTTATAATAACCAGGTTAATTCAAATCCGGTCTGAAAATTATCAAATCCCATATCTCTCACAGAGTCCCATCAAAGCCGGGTGCGATAACCACAGCTTCTACCATGCAATATAACCGTCGTAATCTAGCAATTCTCTTCTTTACCATGGTCGTGATCATGATGGGATTTGGAATGATCATCCCCATCCTGCCCTTCTACATCATTGAATTTGGTGCCGGGGACAGTGTGATGGGACTGCTCATGGCGACCTCTGCCATCATGCGGTTTATCTTCCCGCCGATCTGGTGTGGGGTCTCGGATCGCATTGGCCGCAAGCCAGTCTTGATGATCGAGTATTGGGTAATGCGATAGCCCAAATTTTGATCGGTTTTTCAATTGAATTATGGATGTCTCACAGGTACTGAATAACAAGTCGAGCTGGACCATTTATTGAGCCTGATAATTTTGCAGAGAAATTGATATGCGGATACGAAATATTTTCCACCGGAATAACATTGCAGCTTTTGGTTTGCTGGTAGTTATTCTCCTATCCATCAATAAACCAATCCCGGATTTTCCCACACTCTTTGGGCGAGAACTCAACCTTAACAAGGCGACCCAATATCTATGCATCGCCGCGGACTTACCGCCCGTGGAGGATGCAAAATTCTTTGGAAATCCATATGATCCTGCCTCAAATTCAAACACTGTCTCTCTCTATTACCGGGCACAGTTCTTCCTTGCACCCCGTCTTCTTCATTTAATAAGTACTTTGGATAATGAGGTTGAGCAAGATGAAATTCAATGGTTCATTGGCTCCAACCTGGATGCTGAACAAGCCGCACAAATCAGCACACAATACCCGCTCAAATTGATCAATAATTGCGGAGCTCTCCACCTATTTCAAAAGAACTGACCTGAATCCAAAATGAACTTGATCATCCTGCTTACCCTGATCTCTCCGATTGTGATTGGTTATCTCATTATTCACCTATTATTTTCGCGAGATGGGAAAGGAAATAGGTGGCTTTGGCACTTGTGGATGTTATTTCTCGCCCCAGCAGTGGGGTTTGCATTGGTCTCTCTCCTCTACTATATGTGGAGCGTTATTTTTTCACCTGCTCACGCGATAGGCGTGCTTGTCTCGATCGAAGTACTGCTCATCCTGATTTTGTTTGCTGTTTACTTAGTTAATACGCGCTCCCATACCCCCCAAGAGATTGTTTCTCTCCCCAGACCTGCGCACAACAAGGTGCTTGTTGCCGCAGCCACAATGTTGCTAATTCTTTTGCTGGCTAATTATTTTGATGATTGGTTGCGAGAATCCCTAGCTGCCCCTTACGGGGATTGGGATGCCTGGGCAATTTGGAACCTGCGTGCGAGCTTCATCTCTTCCGGGGATAAATGGCTGACGGGTTTTTCTGAGGTCATCACCTGGAGTCATCCCGATTATCCTCTGCTGCTGCCCCTCAATATCGCCCGTATTTGGGTATTGATTGCTCAACGTTCGGTGTTGGTTCCTATCCTGGTGAGCTTGATTTTCCAAATCTCACTTTTGGGATTATTGATCACCTCTATTCAACTGCAGCGCGGCTACCTGCAGGGCATTTTAGCTGGTCTCATTGGCGTGCTGGTCCTTTCCACATCGCTTGCATTCAAGTTATACGCAGATATCCCCATTGCTTATTATTTCCTGGGGGTAAATACCCTGTTATTCCTTGACGAATCAAATCCAAAAGCAAGCTATTCCCTGGCGGTAGTCACTGGCTTGCTGGTCGGTGCTGCTGTATGGACAAAGAATGAAGGTTGGGTATTTCTTGGTGCCACGGTGATCACCAAGATAATTATTGACCTCGCCTCTCAGAAATTCTCACGGTCCAGAAATTGGTGGGGTTATTTTCTGATCGGATTGGCACCGCTATTACTGGCGACCATCCATTTCAAACTCGTTTACGCACCACCCAGTGATCTGGTCAAGAATCTGAGCTTTGGATCGATGACCGGCGCTTTTCTCTCTGCTGATCGCTACCTGATGATTTTCAGGTTTGTGAAAGACCAGATCCTGGAATATGGCAATCTGATCTTCCCTTTGATCCCGCTCCTGCTGATTTACGGGATCATCATGGGGATTTCTATTCCCAGGAACCAGAAAACCGCCGTGATGTCACTTGCACTCCGCATCACGCTGCTGACGGGGATCTACTTTCTGGTCTATTTGTTCACGCCAAAGGACCTGGTATGGCATTTGAGCACTTCCATGGAACGCCTGGTCACACAAATATTCCCTAGCTTCATCCTGCTAATATTCCTGGTTGTTTCACCTCCAAATCGAGAGCAAGGGGTACAAATTTGATCGACACCGAACCAATCTTCATAACGAGGGAAATTATTTATTGGTAGCAGCAGTCATATTTCATCGCGCACAGTTTAATCTGAGGAAAATTTTCTTAGATGCTGGTATCATGAGGGAGTATGGATGACAGTATGTCTGACCAGGTGCAAATTCGAATTGTAGTTGTCGACGACCATGATATGGTGCGCCGCGGCTTAGCAGCCTATCTCAAAGTCCAACCCGACCTGTCGCTGATCGGAGAAGCCGGCGATGGCATGCAAGCCGTTGAACTTTGTCTGCAGCTGCAGCCTGATGTTGTCTTGATGGACCTCATTATGCCGGGCATGGGCGGGATTGAAGCGACGCGCCTGATTCGTGAACAAAATCCTGCCACCCAGGTCATTGCACTGACCAGCTTCCAGGAAAAGAGCATGGTGCAGGAAGCGATTCGAGCTGGAGCGATCAGCTACCTGCTGAAGAATGTAAAAGGTGACAATTTAGCTGCTGCGATCCGGTCTGCAAACGCCGGTCGCGGAACCCTGTCCCCGGAAGTCACGCAAGGCTTAATCACCTCCGGGCGTAAACCCCAAGTTGGGCAGGATCTCTCACCTCGAGAATTGGAAGTATTAGCGCTGATGGTAGAAGGCTTAACCAACCCTGAGATCGCAGAGCGCTTATCCATAAGCCGGGCGACAGCCTCGTCACATGTAAGCCATATCCTGTAGAAGCTGGATGTATCCAACCGGGCTGAAGCTATCGTACTTGCTGTACGCAATAACCTGGTCGAATAACCAGCATTAATCATTCAGGTGGATGATATAAAACCCTCCTGGAGAGGGATGCGCCAGGAGGGTTTTTCGTTTATTCTATACACGTGGATGACTCACCTCATCCACCTCAGATTGTATATCTTCCCCTTTTATGAGAGCCGGTGGTTCTGGGGTTCCACTGGCTCTTATAGATTCTCATTATCACACTTACAACATTAGTGTCTTTGTCAATTGTACAATTTTATTCTGATTCCAAAGTTGAATCTGCGCTCGTCTTTGCCAGAAATGCTGCTGGTTTAACAAGGTAAGGGATCCCAATTATTGAAGATACCCATACTTTCCTGAAGAAAGTAGTGTCGCCCAAATCACCAGTCATTCTCACAACTTATTTTTGATAAGGTACTTCTCCAGTTCTGCTATCGCAGACTTGGTTATTAGGTTTGGAATCATTTTGACACCACTTTAAAGATAATAACTTTTTGTTGCAAATATCATTATTGCCCATGAACTATTGTTCTTGTGATTGGTGGGTGATAAACATTAATAATATTACAGTCGTAATAGGTGTTGAGCCAGGAGATTGTATCCACTCCATGGGCGAATTTGACAGAGAGGATATAGGGCTGGAAGTAACGGATATTGTCATTAACATCCGGAACCTGTTGTTTGAGATGAGCAAAGGGATTGAGCAATCGATGGAAGAATGTTCTCGGACATTATTGGTGTAATAAATAAAATGCAAAGCTTCTTTAAGAACATGTTTTTCGCTGTGGAAGCGCAAAGCCCTAAGGCGTTAGAATTCATGAACATCCTAAATCAGCTGATTTCGAGTCATTCTCGTACTTGATAATTACCTTCAATGACCCACTTATAAGTGGTTAGCTCGCGCAAACCCATGGGCCCTCGCGCATGCAATCGCTGTGTGGAGATGGCTACTTCTGCCCCCAATCCCAGCTGCCCACCGTCCGTAAAGCGCGTACTGGCGTTGACGTAAACCGCAGCAGAATCAACCTCGGCAATAAACCGTCGGGCATTACCTTCATCCTGGGTTAGAATGCCATCCGAATGACCCGTGCTGTGAATCGAGATGTGCTCGATCGCCTCATCCAGGCCGGAAACAACTTTCACTCCCAGTATCAGAGAGAGCCACTCCGTGTCAAAGTCCTCTGCTCCAGCAGGTTGAACATTGTCTTGAAATCCTTTTGTCTCAGTTGCGTCACCCTCGATGTGTAGAAACTGCATCGCTGATTCATCCAGCCTAAAAGCAACCCCATCCTCAGCCAGGCGATTGATGAGCAGAGGGATCATTTCTGCTGCAACTTCCTGGTGGATCAAGGTTGTATCCAGAGAATTACAAACTGAGGGACGTTGAACTTTAGCATTTTGAATGACATGCACCGACTGTGCTATGTCCGCAGACTGGTCTACATATAGGTGGCAAATACCAATACCCCCGGTGATGACTGGAATCGTGCTGTTTTCCCGGCAGTACTTGTGCAGGGCAGCTCCACCACGGGGTATCAGCATGTCTATGTACCTATGCATAGTTAACAATTCGGCGACGCGCTCGCGACTGATGTCATCGATAAATTGGACGACTTCGGCTGGCAATCCGCACTGCGTTAACGCCTCCTGGATAACGGACACCAACACCCGGTTTGAATTGATCGTTTCACTCCCGCCGCGCAGGATGACCGCATTTCCGGTCTTGATCGCGAGACCGGCAATATCGATGGTGACATTTGGCCTGGCTTCGTAGATCACACCGAGAACACCAATGGGGACGCGTTGTTTGCGCACCTGCAAACCATTGGGTAAGACAGTCTGCTCGAAAATCTCTCCGACTGGATCGGGCATCTCCGCCACGCGGCGGAGATCGTCAAGGATGCCGGATAATCGTGATGGGTTCAACGTAAGCCGATCCAGCAACGCTTCTGATAAGCTTGCCTCTTTGCCAGCAGACACATCCACCTCATTCGCAGTGAATATTTTTTCGTCTCTTGATAACAATAAATCAGCTAAACGAATCAATACATCATTTTTTTGTTCACTGGTAGCTTTGGCAAGGTGTCCAGATGCCTTTTGGGCACTAACTCCTAATTCTTCCATTGTTTTCATAACAGCACCATATTGTTGCGATGGATAACTTCTTCAGCATATACAAAACCAAGAATATTTTCAATTCGATCAGATCGCTTTCCGACAATTTTATGCAAATCAATTGAAGCATAATTTGTCAGACCACGGGCGATCTCTTTTCCTGACGGTTCGATAACTCGTACAGTATCTCCGCGCTGAAATTCACCTTCAACCTGCAAGATACCCACAGGAAGCAAACTGCCCCCCTTTTTTATTGCTTCTACAGCACCCTGGTCGACATGTAAGGCATCCACCGTCCGTCCCCCAGCCAGAATATAACGCTTACGGCTTTCCAAGGCAGTCGCAGCTGGTTGGAAGAGGGTGCCAACCTCATCCCCATCTGCAATGCGGATGAGAATATCCGCATCACTACCGCGAGCGATGACGACTTTAGCGCCCGATCGGCGGGCAAGATCCGCGGCCTGAAGCTTGGTGACCATCCCACCAGTGCCCAAACCGTTCGTGGAACCACCCGCTGATTGCCAGACCTCTTCAGGAATATCCGCATCGGTGATCTCGGTGATCAACCGCGCTCCTGGATCCTGCCGTGGGTCAGCTGTGAACAATCCTTTTTGATCGGTCAACAAAACCAACAAATCGGCTTCGATCAAGGTCACCACCATACCAGATAGATAATCATTATCTCCAACGCGAATCTCTTCTGTGGCCACGGTATCATTTTCGTTCACTATGGGGATAACGCGCCTGGCGATCAATGCTTCCAGCGTATTGCGGGAATTTAAGTAACTGGTCCGCAAAGCTAGATCATTGCGGGTCAGCATCACCTGAGCGACCATCAACCCATATAATCCAAAGAGCTGCTCGTAGAGCGCCATGAGACGCGGCTGACCAACAGCAGCCAGCATCTGCTTGGCTGGAATATCCTTGGGTAATTGGGGAAAATTCAAACTTTGACGACCGACAGCGATCGCCCCCGAAGTGACGAGGATAAGAGCACAACCCTGGTCGTGGAGGTGGGCCATTTGGCGCACGAGGTCGACTATGCGGGGAGGGGACAG
>JALHTN010000576.1 GCA_022865865.1 Anaerolineales bacterium | reverse complement strand
TTCTCTAAGATTCTTCTCTGCGAAGTTGACAACATTATAGAGAATGGAGAGCATCATTGCCATAAGGATGGCGTTAAATTATCCTAACTTCTATGCAAGATTTGGATCACGCACTCCCAGGATCGAATCTGGTACTTTGAAGGAAACTCGAGTACCTTCTCCAATCTGGCTAGCCAGATCGAATTCCCCGCTGATCATTTCCACCCGTTCTTTTATTAATTTTAGACCCATGCCCTGTTCCTGCTCAAGGTTTTGAATTTCAAACCCCTTGCCATCATCTTCTACCAAGACCATGACAAATGAATCCCCCACATCCATTTCGACTGTAATTTGGTTTGCCTGGCTGTGGTTGAGGGCATTCCTCAACAATTCCTGGATTGCCCTGAAGATCATAACTTCCAGGTAGGGTTCCATTCGCCGTTCAGTACCAGTAACACCAAATTTTACTGAATTCCCCGAAGTATCCTGGATGGCTTCAGCATATTTCTTCACTGTGGGGATCAACCCCAAATCATCCAGCATCATTGGGCGCAGTTCAAAAATAAAATCTCTGATCTGTTGAAAAGTTTTCGATGCTGAATCCCGCAATGTGCCCAGTTCCTGGTAAGCTTGCTCTTTGTTAATATCGAACAGCCGCATGGCGATCTCTGTTTCGAGGATCAAATTTGACAAAGCCTGTGCTGGACCATCATGCATTTGTCGTGACAGCCTTAAGCGTTCTGCTTCTTGAGCTTGAATCAACATTTCCAGCAGCTCAACCGTAGCTGATCCACTCTTCGGATCCTTAATTGATACAGGTTCCTGGGAGAGAATATTCTCGATCATCTCCAGAAGTTCGATTTCATGTTGCAGGTGATCTTTATCACTGCGCAGCTTATCTACCTGACCCCTAAGGACAAACAATCTCTGTTGAGCATCCAGAGCTGCATCATAAGCTGAGCGTATCTCTTCGCGCGGTATTCTTTCAAATTGAGATTGAGCTCGCTGCAGATTTGCTGTAGATGTCGCATTGCGCTGGGTAAGTTTATTTACCTCTAATTCACTCTGCTCATGCAGCATTACGATTTCTTGATATTTTTGTCTTGCTGTCACCAACTGCTCAGCAATCTTTTCCTGCATTTGTTCTGTTTCACTTTTTTCCGGAACTTCCACCTCTGAAATATCAGTTTGATTCATTCCTGAATCTCCTTGTCATCGTCTTGCAAACGCACCCAGCCCCTCTTCAGCGCATACAATGTGGCCTGCGTACGGTCATCAACATCTAATTTGCGTAGGATAGAGGTTACATGATTTTTGACGGTTTGATGGCTTATCCCAAGTGCCGTCGCGATCTCCTTGTTGCTCATTCCTTTGGTTAATTGTCCCAGAACTTCCATTTCCCTTTTAGATAAGGGTTCATACGACTCAGCGAACTCACTGTAAAAGCTGGCTTCATCATCACTGTCTGGTTTCAACCATTTTTCCAATTGCTTCGCGTCGAGTACTTCGTTGCCAATCACATAATTCCCTTTGACTATCTCGCGTACATTTTGCGCCAATACTTCCGGCAGGACATCCTTCACACAGTATCCAGCTGCACCAACCTTCATTGCGTGCAATTTTTGTTCCGCATCATCGTATGCTGTCAACAGCATTATGCGTGTTGAAAATTTTTCATTGACCGCTTGCTGGGTTACCTGCTGCCCATTTATTCCCGGGAGATTAACGTCGACAATCGCTACATCTGGATTTAATATCCGTATTATTTCCAGTGCATCCTCTCCGTTAGTTGCCTCACCGGCAACGACTAAATCGGGTTCCAAGGATATCGTGTCCACGACACCCTGGCGGAACAATGGATGATCATCTACCACAACAACGCGTATTGGGTCCATAAATGCCTCACTATCTGGTCGGCTGATGTTTCGAAAGTATAGCATAGGAATATATCACTATCAACATACATCAGTTCAAGGGGATTCATTGCTGGTTCCACCTGTAGACAGTCATATTTTCGCCGCCCATTGCTGGGCTATAATTTTGATTGGTCTGATAAACTATGACGCCTCTTTGTGCTAAATCTGGGTACCAT
>JALHTN010000575.1 GCA_022865865.1 Anaerolineales bacterium | reverse complement strand
GTAGAGAGCTAAACTTAACTCATCAGGATAACCAAAGAACTGCTCGCCAGACCAGCCAATAAACAATACCAATCCCGCAGCCAGGCTGAAGATTAGCGACCGGTTTTCCTGATACCATTTGCGAGGTCCAGCTCGCGGGATCGAGTAGCCGAGTTCTTGGATGCGCCGTTCTATGGTTTTCTGGTTGGTGGTTATTGAGTCGAATTCAACGAATATCTTTTGAGCGGTGTAGCTGGCTTTGACATCCAGAACACCATCGATCCGATTGAGACTGTGTTCAAGTACTGTGACACAATCCGAGCAATCCATTCCCTCGATCGGAATCACTTCGTGGTGGTAGCGATTGGCAATGTTGGCGCCAGTTCGGGTCGCGATTCGGCGGACATCTTCAATTGAGGTCAGGCCGGGATTGTAATGCAGGCATAGAATTAGAGGCTCCTGGTGGTATTCGATGTGGGCGCGCAGGATTCCCCTTTGGTTGTTGAGCGCAGTTTCCAATCTCTCCAGACAATTATCTTGGTGATCAGTTACTCCAGGGATCAGCAGGGGGATTTCAAGCTCGAGAGTGTTCTCATTCATAGTGATCAACCATGCATCACGTGGTCAATGCCACGCTGAAAAAGTTCTTCGACATGCTGGTCATCGAGAGAATAGAAAACCTGCCTGCCCTGCTTGTGAGCTCGGACCAGGCGCAACTGGCGCAAGCTGCGCATGTGATGGGAGATCCCCGAAGGACTGATTCCCACAGCGTCTGCCAAGGATTGGACATTCATCGGACCATTCAATAAAGCCGCGATGATCTTCACCCGGCTGGTATCGCCTAGAACGCTAAACAATTCAGCGACATGCTGCGCTTTGAGATCGTCTAATGGGTTATGGTATGTGGTGGTTTCAATAGAATCCATAATCTAATGATTTAATATATGAGCAGGTATTCAGGTATTATTATACCTCCCAGAAAGCCAGGTTGTCAATATTTTGCAGCGCTGTTTCCCGGAGATCATTGTAGAGAAACCAGAAGTAAAAAAAGGTGGTGCCAGCTGGCACCACCTTTTTTTGGAAACCTTAAAGAGAGTTTTTTTAGTGGTGGTGATTGTGATGATCGTGGTGTTCCCCACCGCTCAGATATTTCTCAGGATCTTTTTCGAAAGATGCCATGCAACCGGGTGCGCAGAAGTAATAAGTTGTACCTTTGTACTCGGATATCCATTCGGCTGTCTTTTCATCAACTTCCATACCACAAACGGGATCGACTGCCATTGCGATTCACCTCCTTTCGTAAAGATTAATTTGGGTGTTTAGATATTTTTCTGCTTATTAAGCCATAGGGGTTCAGGTTGCCTGCCGCCGAAACTACACAAACGCCGCTCATCCTGACAAACTAAAGATTGCTGCAAAATTATAAACCAAAAACAAGTAAAGGAATATTGATTGATTATCCAATTAGCTCCATCTCTGATTTGTTCACATTACGCATTAGGATTCAGCCTGACGGCAGGGGTGCTCTGCTGAATCTTTTTTAAGATAGTAATGTTTTGTCAAGGCATTGGCATGCGTTTTGGCTGATAATTTTAGGGTTGATCCTTGTTTTGGCTTGGGTTAGGCAATCTATCAGCAAAGACTTGACCGCGTAAATCCAGCCCTGCTGCCGGGAGAATTAGCCTGGTTACCGATAGCGGGGCGCCTCAGCGCTGCTCGAGTTTTTCCCCTGATTTTGCTCTCAGCTGTCCGGGAAAGATGTAATTATTGTCATGGGGGAATTGGATAAACGTCACTGCAAGGCGAGTAGGTATTTCCTTATAATTATTGCAAATGATTTGCAATAAGGTTGTTCTGTATGGGTGATCTGGTAAGCGCAGCTCAAGAGCGCCTCCGTGCTCAAGGTGGACGGCTGACGGCTCAACGCCGCTTGCTGTTCACGATCCTTG
>JALHTN010000574.1 GCA_022865865.1 Anaerolineales bacterium | reverse complement strand
GCCCAGTTCGGCCACAATTTCGCTGATCTGGCTCTGCAGGATCGCTTCGGCGACCGGTCCCAGGTGAGCACGTTCTGCACCTAATTCAGCCAGCTGCTGGCGAACTAATCGGGAGGCAATCTCTGGATTTGTGATTTCAGGATCGGCATAAATTTCATTCAAACGGCGATTGGCCTGGTCGATCTGGCTAATTAAATCCAGGTAATCGAGCACAATCTGGCGCAGTTCCTCCGGCGAAACGGTTTCGGTGGCATCCAGCGCGACCTGACCCAGCTTAGTCCCCAAGGCATTCAAGGTCCAACCGACGTAATCAAATTCCAAGGGGCGTGAATAAGCTCGAATGCGCTGCAGCTGGTCACCAGGCGGATAATTGCTGAACGCCAGCAAAAGACTGCCTGCGACCAGGATCAGCAAGATCTTTGACCATCGTTTTAGCGACATGGCGGTGATGATACTGCCTTATCGGTTGCCTGTCAAACGCTGGCTGACCGGGGCCGTTCTCGATCCCTATTCTCGTGCTATAATCGCCGGACGATGAATTTCCTAATCACGGGTGCGGCGGGTTTCCTGGGATCGGCGCTGGCAAATCGCCTGGCGCGTGAAGGCCACCAGGTACGCGGCCTGGATGATCTTTCCACGGGTGATCCACAGGCGCTTTCCCCGGATGTGCTCTTCACCCGCGGCGATGTCAACGACCGACCCAAATTGTGGACCTTGCTCCAGGAAGTAGACTGTGTCTACCACCTGGCGGCGCGGGTAATCGTAGCAGAATCTGTGCTCTACCCGAGAGAATATTCCGCAGTCAACGTTGGCGGCACGGTCAGCCTGATGGAAGCTATGCGGGATGTGGGTGTGCGCCGGGTAGTATTGGTTTCATCTGGTGCGGTCTATGGCGACCAGGGGGAACAACCCCTCAAAGAAGACTCTCCACTTGATCCTCACTCCCCATATGCGGTTTCCAAACTGAGCGCCGAATATTATGTGCGCACCATCGGAAATTTGTGGGCCATTGAAACGGTTAGTTTAAGGGTCTTCAATGCTTATGGACCTGGACAGAATTTGCCCCCCTCACACGGGCCGGTGATCCCCAATTTTATCCGCCAGGCGGTTGGCGGGGGAACACTGGTGGTGCACAGAGATGGCAGCCAGACCCGGGATTATGTCTACGTGGAGGATGTGGTCAATGCCATGGTGGCCGCGGCCACAGCGCGGGAAGTTAACCGCCTGGTGGTCAATGTGGGCAGTGGTGAGGAGACCAGCGTGCGCGAACTGGCAAAGATGGTGCTGGAAGTTACCAACAGCAGTGCAGAGATCATATTCAATCCCCGGACTGACCCGGGTGTATCCCGCATGTGCGCGGATTTGTCCCTGGCCAAGGAAAGCCTTGGCTACCGGCCGAGGGTCTCCTTAGAAGAGGGACTGCGATTAACCCTTGAACAAGATCCACGCTTTCGGGATGAGGCGACGAGACCGATCCGTCGGTAAGAGGGCGAGAGGGGTACAGCTAAGGGGGATTCGTATTCAAAAAGCAATGCCGCTATCATTTTCTGTATAAGAAGTCATGGAACAATCTCCATTAATTTCCAAAGTAAATCTGGATCTTCACATCTTCTATCCCGCTTATATTTTTCCCAAGAATAACTGGCATCCTCAACCTTCAAGGAAGAGCTCAACCAAGGCGATATCTCGCGCCATTTCTTCTAACGCATCCGATAGTTCATCTTCTGGTGTGATGGGTTTATTGTTCAACACTTCGTCTATCTTCTCTGATTGATCATCGGGCATGGTCGAGCTATCGGGAATAACGGGATTCTTTTCCATGAATTATTTATACCTGAATCTTGAAAACTCATACGGGGTTTTATGGAGGATTTGTGGAGTATCTCCCAGTAACAATGAGCAAAACCGATTTTGTGAACCCAAGAATCCACTTATAGGGTGTTGTAATCCGTGATAATTTGAAAAAGACCTAATTTGATCATGCGAAGTATTTTCCATATACTTAATTCAGGCTCGATCAAAGCCTCGCTTTCAGCTGAGCGGTGTTAATGAAGGTTGAGTGAATTTAGCTCCAGAGATACGGATGTTTAGAAACCAACGAGGTTGTAATCATGGCCGATCCCCCCAGGCAAGTATTTTCTTTGATCTCAAACCTGCTCATTGCAGTTTTTGTGCTCTCTTTGATCATTGACGAACGACTACCAGACGAGATATTCGGTGTAAATATTCTCGTTTGGCAGGTATGCTTACTTATTTCCGCCTATTTGGTTCGCATGGGTTGGAGAGTCGTGGAATGGTTTCGGCGTAGGAATTAGCAATACGTCATAGGTCCATATGCTTTCTGCAAAAAATGATTGATATGATTTCAAAGTGTGGGTAAAAGAAAAAACCCACCCGATCCAGCAATTAGAGTGCATAGCTTTCATCGAGCGGGTATTGTGAATTGCCAAGTTGATAGACAGTCTGTATAAATTGGACTGCGCTCAACTAAAAAATGTAGTTGATTGGATGCTTAGGCTGCATCAAAGGTCTTGCCAAATGGAGTTATGCTCAGGTACTGACACTCTCGCGGATATCGAGAACGCGCTCGACGTGATCCTTGACCGCGGCTTCCAGCGTGGTTCGATCAACTCCAGTAACCTTCATGGTGATTTCCCGGTTTTCGCTGCTCTCGCCAAGAAAAGTACCCAGGGCAACGAGATTGCCGCCACTCTCAAATATGGCCTGGGTCAGTTGAGATAACTTACCAGGATAATGGGGGATCAGCACGGTCATGCGGACGCCAGATTCGCGCGCGCCGAGCATTTCCAGAAAAACCTTGAACAGATCAGTCTCGGTGATGATGCCGACCACTTCGCCATCCTTGACGACAGGTAAGCCACCGATTTTGTTATCCACCATGTTGCGAGCGGCTTCTTCAAGGGGGGTGTCGGTATGGGTTGTGATCACATCGCGCGTCATGATCTTTTCGACCGTGACCTTGCTGAGCATATAGTTCATTTCCCAAACACTCAAGCTGGTTGCATCCGATGGAGCGGCATGCAGGAGATCACTCTCAGAGATGATCCCGATCAGCTTGCCTCGATCGCCAACCACCGGTAGGCGGCGAATCTTTTCGTCTCGCATGAGCTTGTGCGCTTCCTGCATGGGTGTTTTCGGCGAGATCGTGATAACAGGGTGAGACATTCGTTCTCCAACTAACATTTTAGCAACTCCTTATCGTTTGTAATATTCTTGGTTCTTTGTTTTCAGCCAGGATATCCTGGCATTAAGAACTCTGGTAATCAATCTTAGCATAAATTTTTGAATTACTGAAATATGATGCTCATCAAAATATATGAACCGGACATCGGGTTGATTTCATAAATGGGGTTCGATCTTCTAAAAAAGAGATTTAGGAACTGACAGCATTGGGAAGGTGGCATAGGATGTGAGCCTTACTTGCGAACCTGGTAATGGATTATCCTGTCTTTATATCGTTGATTTGTTATGCGGAATAAACCATTGTGCAACAATATCAGGCATACTGGTGTAGAATAGTGCCGTATTATCGGGGCACCTGCTTGAGGGATGGAGATCTTCACCTTGTGCACAAAGCAACCACCGCAAAACACCGCGAAAAATCCAAAACAAGAATTTTTCGTCCTGGATCGTTGGTTTATATGTCGCCAAATATTACTCTTACGCGAAAATTTTACAACCGCAATACGCTGCAGGTAGCGCGTGATCTGCTGGGTAAACGACTGGTAAAGCTTGAAGGAGGGATACGGATAGCTGGCTTGATCGTTGAGGCTGAAGCCTACCGCGGGGAAGAAGATTTAGGCTGTCATGCCAAGGCCGGGCGCACACCCCGCACGCAGGTCATGTATGGTGCCCCGGGTCACGCCTATGTTTATTTCACCTACGGTCAGCACTGGATGCTGAATACCGTCTGCGAGCTGGAAGGTTTCCCGGCGGCGGTCCTGATCCGCGCCATAATGCCCACGGAAGGTATCCAGGTGATTGCCTCCAGGCGGGGTTCCCAGCCGCGCAAGCATTGGACAGATGGGCCTGCCAAGCTGTGCCAGGCACTGGCGATTGATCGGGGATTCAACGGCGCCGATTTGTGCACTCCAGAGGCAATCCTGTTTGTTGAATCAGCCGAACCAGTTCCTGATCAGGCCGTGACTACTGGCCCACGAGTGGGTTTTAACAATGTACCGGAGCCATGGCTGAGCATCCCCTGGCGGTACCGGGTGGCAGCAGATTATTTCGTCTGATGTCCCTGGACAGCACTTTGCCTGAGATTGAATTTCAGCGAGCCTGGCTAAACCCAGGCTGACCTGCTTTGGAATTCTGTGCTTAATCGTTTGTGCAGTAAAATAAATTGATAATACGTTTTGGAGGAGAAATGAGTTTATTGAATGGAAAGACGGCTTTGATTTTTGGACTCGCCAACCAGCGCTCTATCGCCTGGGGCATAACCCAGGCATTCCACGAGCAAGGGGCAACTATCGGGCTCAGCTACGCTGGCGAAGTGCTTGAGCGGCGTGTGCGCCCGTTAGCGGAATCAATCGGCTGTACTTTTGTCGAGCAATGTGATGTCGCCGAAGATGACCAGATCGAAACGGTGACCCAGCGCGCGGTTGACACGTTCGGCGAGATAGATATATTGGTACATGCGATCGGTTTCGCCAACCGGGATGAGCTGACCGGCCCCTACTACAATACCAGCCGGGAAGGTTTTCGAATGGCGATGGATATCAGCGTCTATTCATTCACCGCCCTGGCGCGAGCTTTCCAGCCCTATCTGCGTCCCGGGGGTTCACTGCTGACCCTGACATACTATGGTTCTGAGAAGGTATCCCCGCATTATAATGTGATGGGCGTGGCCAAGGCAGCCCTGGAAGCATCTGTGCGCTACCTGGCATATGATTTTGGGAAGCAGGGTGTGCGGGTGAATGCGGTCTCAGCCGGCCCGATCCGCACCCTGGCTGCAGCGGGTGTGGCTGGCTTCAAAGATATGTACCGCCGCTTCCCGGAGATCGCTCCCCTGCACCAGCCGATCACGATCGAAGATGTTGGCGGTGCGGCGGTTTTCTTGTGCTCTGACCTGGCAGCCAAAACCACTGGTGAAGTCGTTTTCGTCGATTCTGGATATAATATCTTAGGTATACCCGAATCAATTGATTAATAAATTATGTTTCGCAGAACAAATGATACCCAACCGCTGACTGATCTCCCGCCCTCCACGGACCGGGTAACCTCAGTGATCGGTCCGGGGGTGGTCTGGAAAGGCCAATTAAGCGGTAAGGGTGGAGTGCGGATTGAAGGCGCATTGGATGGCGATATACACCTGCAGGGAATGCTGGTGGTGGGGGAGACCGGAAGGGTGACCTGCAAGGTCCTGCAGGCGAACGTGGTGATTGTCGCCGGCGCAGTGCGAGGCGACATTACCACCGAGAAGCTGGAGATCCGCTCCTCAGGCCGGGTTTGGGGAAATGTGGTTACAGCAGCCTTCTCAACGGAAGAAGGTGCTTTCCTGCGCGGGCAGGTGACGATGGAAGAGAAGGTGGAAATTGAGACGCAGCTGCCGGAAGAAAGCGAAGTGACTAATGAAGAATTAGCCGAGGGTGATTAGCACCTTATTTTCCCTGCCAGTTCGCCTCCCTTTTTTCAATAAAAGCCTGCATGCCTTCTTTTTGATCCTGGCTGGCAAAGAGGAAGTAAAAAGCACGCCTTTCTTCCGCCAAACCATCGCTGAGCGGTGTTTCAAAAGCCTGGTTGACCGCTTCTTTACCCAGCCGGACAGCTAAGGGGGCGCGGGATGCGATCTGGTTGGCGAACTCGAGCGTTTCTTCCAAATAACTATCCACCGCTACAACCCGATTGATCAATCCATAGGCCAGCGCCTCCTGGGCGGTGAGGGTGCGGTTGTTGAGCACCATCTCCATGGCGATAGCTTTACCCACTGCCCGGGTCAGCCGCTGTGTGCCACCCGCACCGGGGATCACGCCAATGTTGATCTCCGGCTGGCCAAATTTGGCCGACTCGGAGGCGACGATCATGTCACAGGACATGGCCAGCTCGTTTCCGCCTCCCAGGCACCAACCGGAAACGGCGGCGATGACCGGTTTCGTGATCCGCATGATATGGTCGAAGGCAGAAATATGGTCAAGCTGCAGCATATCGATGGCGGAGGCTTCGACCATTTCCTTGATATCTGCTCCGGCTGCAAAAGCACGCTTATCTCCGGTGATCACCATGGCACCAATATCCTGGTCCTGGTCAAATTCCGAAAGCGCGGAATTCATTTCACTCATTACTGCGGCATTCAATGCGTTCAGCGCTTTTGGGCGGTTGAGCCGGATCAACCCGACCCGTTGGTGAGTTTCTACGAGAATGGTAGTATTGCTGGACATGTTGATCTCCTGGTGATTATTTTTATTTTTTCAATTAAGTTTGCGGGATCTAGTTCATCACCTTGCCGCCGTCGACATTTATAGCTTGCCCGGTAATATACCTGGCTGCATCGCTGCATAAAAACATCACGATCCCGGCGACGTCCTGCGGATGCCCCAGACGATGTTGAGGAATATCCTCCAGCCACCTGGCTACCATGGCTTCATCCTGTCTTAAATCTGCGGTCATCTCCGTGGCGATCACCCCGGGACAGACCGCATTGACCCGAATATTATCGGCAGCCAGCTCCCGTGCGGCTTCGCGAGTCAGACCGATCAAACCCATTTTGCTGGCAACATACGCAGAGCGGTCTTTTAATCCGTGGGCGCGGCCAGCGATCGAGGCGATGTTGACAATCACACCACTGCCCTGGGCGCGCATCTCACGTGCCACAGTTTGGATGGTATAGAAAGCGCCGCTCAAATTGACATCCAGCGTGCGCTGCCAATCCCAGGCATCTAACTCCAACAGCGGGGCATGCGGCTCCACCCCGGCGTTGTTGACCAGGATATCGATGCGCCCCCATTGGTCCAAGATCTGGGCTACCATGGCCTGGACCGGCATTTTCTTGGAGATATCGGTGACAAAGTCTTTTGCCACTCCGCCAGCTGCGTTGATCTGTTCAATAGTTTGATCCAGGTTGATGGGGGTGATATCGTTAGCGGCAACATAAGCTCCTTGAGAGCTAAACGAGACCGCGATTTCCCGGCCAATGCCCCGGCCGGCTCCAGTTACAAGAACTACTTTTCCTTCAAAATTCATACCTGCTCCCTGTTTTTATAATGGCTGCGATAGCTCCCTCTGCCCTTCAAATGGGTGAATATCCATCAAGAAGTCGTATCCTGAGTGGGGCAGATGGGGAATTCTCCCTGGTTTATTTCAGCATTGACTGGCAGACCCAGGTAAGGTGAAGGGTCAAGCGTGTTCTGGATTTCTAATTCGTTGCGAAAATTTCCCCGTCCATCGTCCTCAACAATCGAGAAATGTAAATGGATTCCAACGGGATTGTTGGGGTCTCCGGAGAAATTGCCCTGGTATCCCAGCAGTGTGCCGACATCAACATACTCTTCATAAGTTCCTGGAGGGAATTGGGAGTCAATATAAGAGCGCCCATTTTCATCAGCCAGGTGTGTGTAGTAAGCCCAAATTTGCCGCTCAGGCTGGAGGGGATCTTCCGGGATACGAACGATTACTGAGGATTTCCAATCTGGTAATCGGGTTAGATAGCCAGGATAAGCTGCGATCACCGGGGTTTGATTCAGCTGGCCCCCGCCGAAAATGTCCAACCCTTGATGGCTGTGTCCAGGGCGGAAAGAATCACCCCAGATAAAGCCGACAAGGCCATCGGTGGGCATCACAAAGGGTGCCTGCCCGCATCTTTCGCCGTTCTTGATGATCCATTCGGGATGTGAACTTGGGTCGCGCAGCCAGGTGAATACCTGTTGAGCCCGGCGACCGGGTCTTGAAATCCAGTTATAT
>JALHTN010000573.1 GCA_022865865.1 Anaerolineales bacterium | reverse complement strand
TCGGGGCAGGTCACCAACGCGTTACTCACCCGTTCGCCACTAGGAGTAAAAACCGAAGTAAGTACTCCCCGTTCGACTTGCATGTATTAGGCACGCCGCCAGCGTTCATCCTGAGCCAGGATCAAACTCTCCGCAAAAAAAAAGCATCTAAAAAGATGCGTGTCTACTTGTTCACACTTATCCCGTTCTTTCTCAGGTACTTCCTATCACTCTTCAGTTGTTAAGGTACTGTCCGTTAAGGCGGACAGCATTTTATCAGTCCGGTGTTACATTGTCAAGGGTAGACACCACAAATCACCGATGTCCATTTCCAGGCAGCGGTGCTCAGATGGATAAAATGACTTCCCGTCTATCAGGTATTCAAATTTTAACGATCTTCCCATTGCTGGACGAGATCTCTGCAATTATTTGCAAGGTGAATTATAAGCCGATTCATATGCTTGTCAAGCGATTGTTGTCTACCAGCCTATGAACGGCGTTAATGATGGAATGCTATTCGCCGTATAGCTGTTTAATATTATTTCGTATTCTTGTCTCTGAGCGAAATTTTGTGTTATCGCTGATTTGATCGATGCCTCCCGCCAGTGTGAATTGGGAGATTATTTGCACATCCTGATCCCGGATTTCCTTCAAGATTGACTCGGCAAATAGGTCACCGTGGATTACATTGAATGGGCGATCATGGAAGCTTGAGACTTTCTCTGGAAGGGTTCCAGTGATTCCGAGCTGATTGTGCATGGCTGCCAGGTATTGATAAGCATCAGAGAGTTCTACTTCACGCTGCTGCCAGGTTTCGGCCTGCAGGACGCGCTGCAAGATCGGTGAAAGGTCTCTAGCACAATCCAGCAGCTGGAAGGCTGAACCAAACCATTTGGGGTAGGGCGCATACTGCTTCTCCATTAAGAAGCAGAGTGACATGATATCCCTCACCAGGCGGGAACCAATCAATGATGAGCCCAGCTCGTCACCAGCATAACCCGCTCGCGGCATCAGATGTTCCTCATCACCAATCCGCTGCCACCCTGCAGCGAGCAGATACAACCAAACATCGTGAGGGTACCATTCCAGGTGTGTTCGTAATTCGGTCAGCTCACCCTCGCTATCGTAGTGGACGACCCCGCTGGTTATGGAGCGCAAAACCTGTGATGGGGTGGAGAGCCAATCCGCAGCTGTAAAGTTTTGATCGTTATCCCATGCTAGATTCTTTGCTTTGAATTCCCGCATTGTCTCCGGGTGAATATTGTGATTAAACGGGGGTTCGGCCTTCAACTTCATCAAGTATGTGCCTGGTTCATTCGGAATAGGTTCAAGGTGAAGTGGGAATTCTTTGAAAGTTGGCGGTAGGCTCCAACGCAGCATCTCGTGGATCTGACCGCTGAGTTCATTTTCATCTTCTCGTAAAAAGATCTGAACATTGGGAAACCAATGGTGGTCCATTGACATTTCCGTATCAAATCCAAGCACCTCGCTCCCGGGTCCGATTAGTGCGGCAGCATGTGGTAAATCAGGATAATGCTGATCAAGCAGTGGTCGCACAACTTCCCAATAGAATAAATGGCTCAATTCAAGACCGGGGATAAATCCTGGCATCTGCGTATCCTCAATAATCATTCCACCCATTCCAATGAGACCTGTATTGTTCTCAACAAATTCACAATTAAAGTAATTACTCGTCGCGTACTGCCAAAGGCAAATGGATCTGGTCGTATGGATCAATTCTGCTTATTAATAGAGAAGATTTGAATCTAAGTCAATTCAACTTATCTTGCCAATCATGCTGCCTGGGTGCTAAAGATGTGCAGCGCAGTGGATGCAAAGATGGCTGCCCCAACTGGCATACAGTCCTCGTTGATGTCAAATTTTGAATCGTGGTGACGGCGTGGATCTCCTTCGATTTCACATCCTAGGTAGAACATGGCGCCAGGAATATCTTGAATGAAGAAACCGAAATCCTCAGCGCCCATATCCGGTACGGGTTCCACGAACTTGTCCGTGCCGATCATCTCACCGATCACAGTTCGAAAGAGAGCAATCACTTCTGGATGATTATTCATCGGCGGATAACCTTCCACGATTTTCAACTCGTAGTTGCCCCCCAGTGTTTTGGTGATCTCCATCGCTCTTTCGATTTCGGTATGAAGAGTATTTTGGACCTTAGGCTCTAGATAGCGAATAGTCCCCGATAGTTCTACCTCTTCGGGAATCACATTATCCACCTGCCCACCATGGATTGAGCCAATGCTGATGACGGCGGGATCAAATGGGCGGAGCCGGCGGGAGATGATGGTATGAATTGCCAGGATGACATGACCGCTGATGAAGATGGGATCGATTACCTTCTGAGGAGTCGAACCATGTCCGCCCTTGCCGATGATTTTTGCATAAAAAGTATCAACACCTGCACCTGCAGATTCGTCTAATTCGATTTCACCTGATTTAATGCTCGCGGCAACATGAAGAGCGAGTGCATAATCAACGCCTTCGATGGCGCCATCCTCAATCATCCTGGGGGCACCGCTCAATCCTTCTTCATCCTCTACTTCTTCTGCGGGTTGGAACAAAAAACGGATAGTTCCAGCAAATTTCTCCTGCGCCAGGATTTTCGCGGCACCCAGTGCAATAGCCATGTGAGCATCATGACCGCAAGCGTGCATTACACCATCATTTTTTGATTTGTACGGCACCTGGTTCGTTTCTTGAATCGGTAGTGCGTCCATATCAGCACGGATGGCTACAATCGGCTTTCCCTGTCCAAAATCTGCCACCACTCCAGTCTTGCCAACACCGGTTCGCACCTGGTATCCCCAATGCTCTAAATATCCTGCGATTTTGGCGGCTGTACGGGTTTCTTGGAAGCCCAGCTCAGGATGCATATGGAAATCTCGCCGCCAGGCTACCATTTGAGGAGAGAGCGCATGTGCTTTAGCCAGCATGATTTATCCTTTCCTGGAATGATCAGAATCTAGATATCTCGCCAGGAAATTAACTTGCTGCAGCTTTGATTCAACCTGGTTGTCAACCTTTAAAAAGCTGTGACCTTCGTCAGGATACAAGATATATTCACACACTTTTCCTAATGCGGTCAAATGCTCGTATGCTTGTGTAGATTCACCGGGTGGACAGCGCACATCATGAGCTCCGCATATCAATTGAACCGGGGCTTGGAGTCGATCGAGGAAGAAGAAGGGAGAACGCTCATGCCACAATTGGTGGTTTGATTGTGGGTCACCGAAGTTCTCCCGGTCCCAATGCTGCAAATCTTGGCGCGAATTGGCGTGACCGGTAAACCAGTTCAAGAAAGGCACCACAGCTGACCCAGCTGACCATTGATCTGGGTACTGGGTCAGGCAGGTCATGGTCAGGTAGCCGCCCCAGCTTTTGCCGGTGACAGCAATGTTGTTGGGAGCAGCGATGCACTGGTGCTTAAGATAATCTGCTCCAGCTGCCACATCAGCACTATCCACACCGCCAAAGTCAAACCGGCTTGCCAACTGCCACGCACGCCCGTAACCTGTTGAACCGCGATAATTCGGCGCCAGCACCACCCAGCCGCGACTCACCATGTGCTGGACC
>JALHTN010000572.1 GCA_022865865.1 Anaerolineales bacterium | reverse complement strand
GCATGTTGAATTTCAAAAACTCCTTCATGTCGCGGATTTTGTTTCCCTGCACATTCCACTTACCCCAAAAACAAGACACCTGATCAACGTGAGTGCACTAAAAACGATGAAACCTACTGCCCTACTAATCAATACCTCCAGGGGACCAATTGTTGATCAAGATGCTCTTGTTCAGGCTCTAAAACACAATTGGATTGGGGGCGCAGCCTTGGATGTGACCGATCCGGAACCACTACCTCCGAATCATGAGCTTTATTCACTTTCGAACTGCCTGATTGTGCCTCATATTGGGTCAGCAACATGGAATACCCGACGCAGCATGGCAGAAAGGGCATGCGAAAATTTGCTCGCAGGTCTTGATGGAAGAGTGTTGCCATATTGTGTCAACCCTGAGGTCTACCAGGAATAAAATGCCACTTTCCCACACCCGGAATTTCAGAATTAGACATTATGAATGTGATGCATTGGGGCATTTAAATAATGCTAATTATGTCCGTTTTATGCAGGAAACTGCTTTCGATGCATCATCTGCAGCTGGATATGATCAAGATCGATATAATAAACTTGGTCGTTACTGGCTTATCCGGGAAACGGATATTGAGTACTTAAAGCCCACTCAATATGGAGATACTCTAGAAATTAAAACTTGGGTGATCGACTTTCACCGGGTCCGATCCAGGAGAGCATACGAGATACGTCATCAAGGAAGTATGGAAATAACCGCCAATGCCTCCACAGATTGGGTTTTCTTGGAAAGTAGATCGAACAAACCTGCGACGATCCCGGCAGAGATAAAGCAAGCATTTTTTCCTGAGGGGCCACCGGAATCTTTTCCTCCGCGGGAAAAATTCCCCCAACTACCACCACCGCCTGCAGAGAAATTTACCATGAATTTAACGGTTGCATGGCACGATATCGATGCAGTGCAGCATGTAAATAATGCCAATTACCTAAAGTATGCTGAAGAGTGTGGCATCCAGGTGATCGCAGCCCATGGTTGGCCGATGAGCAGGATGATTGATGAAGGCTTCGCTATCTTTATCCGCCGGCACCAAATCCAATATCTCCAACCAGCCCGATTGGGAGATGAATTGTTGATTTCCACATGGGCATCGAATATTCGTTGCTCTACTGGTACTCGCCATTACGTTATTCAGCGATTATCAGATCAAGCCAGGCTGGCGGTAATCCATACGAACAGTGTCTGGGTTGATTTGAAGACGGGTCGACCGATCCGCATACCTGGTGCTTTACTTTCAGACTTCGCTGCCAATATCGTCCCCTAGTATGACAGAACTATATCCTGCCTACAGAAACCTCCTTGACGATGGTCGCCTCGCTAAACGCGTCGTGGAGGCGTACCAGCATCTTTCGATATGTGATGTTTGCGCCTGGGAATGCCCCGTTGACCGAAGGGCAGGAAAAGAGGGCGTATGTCGAACAGGGGAACTTGCCAGAGTCAGCAGCTACGGACCACATTACGGTGAGGAAAGTCCCTTGAGCGGCACGCGAGGATCGGGAACAATTTTTTTTACACGCTGTAATTTGCGCTGCCAGTACTGCCAGAACCATGATATCAGCCAAACAGATCATGGTGAAGAGGTAGAACCAGAGGCGATCTCGAGCATGATGCTTGAATTACAATCTCAAGGCTGCCACAATATAAATTTTGTATCACCCAGCCATGTAGTGCCGCAAATCCTGGCCGCGGTGCTGATTGCTGCCCAATCTGGATTGCGAATTCCTTTGGTTTACAATACCGGTGGATTTGATTCAATAGCAATGTTGAATTTACTCGATGGGGTTATCAATATCTATATGCCTGATATGAAATACAGCGATCCGCTAATCGCCCGGCGTTATTCAAAAATTCGCAATTATCCAAGAATCAATCAGCAGGCGGTAAAAGAGATGCACCGCCAGGTTGGTGATTTGACCGTTGACCAGAGGGGAATTGCGCTCCGGGGATTGCTTGTTCGCCATCTCGTGCTCCCCAATAACCTGGCTGGAACGCGAGAGATAATCCGCTACATATGCGAAGAAGTTTCTCAAAAGACATATTTAAATATCATGGATCAATACCACCCAGCATATAAATCCCATCACTATCCAGAATTAGATCGTCGATTATCAGACCAAGAATACCAAACGGCAGTCGATGCCGCAATATTCGCTGGCATGACCAATCTCGACCAAAAATAATCAAGATTTTGGACCAT
>JALHTN010000571.1 GCA_022865865.1 Anaerolineales bacterium | reverse complement strand
TTGACCGTGACCCACGACCTGGTTGTAAACTTCCTCGGTGACGCGAGTTCCCAAAGCACGGGTGCCGTCTTCATTTTCGACGTTGGTTGAAATTCGGATGTCATCTTGGAAAATGGTTGCGGTACCAATATCTTTACCCTTGTATTGAACTTCTTCGTAAACGGTTTCTTTAACCTTGTCAACGATCTCAAAATTGCGATTAAGGAGATTTCCTCCATATAGAACACCGATAAGATTATTCTCGTCGTCGAATATGGGCGCACCGGCTATGAGCATCATTCCATCTGTTTCTTCAGTTTCTTCTCTTTCCCTCGCCAATGGTGTATCAATAAAAGTCATATAAGCCTGATTTGCCAGGAGAGGCGACTCCTGGTTAAGCTCTTCCCCAGAAATTAAGAGGGTAGAGGCAACAGGAACATCATATTCCAAGACGGCTTTAACCAATTCGTTATCAGCCTGGTTGTCACCGGTGTGATCAAAAAAACTAGTTCTCAAAATAACTTCACCTGTCTCGTCTGTAAGGGTTAAAACATCCAGTCCTTCATCCCTTCTTACTCGCTGCAGTTCGTGATAGGCTTCGTTGATGTCTCCAGTCAAGAGCGCATCCTTTAAGAAAAATCTGTTTGCATTAACCCTTACTGCAGTATTGATCTGTTCGAGGTTGCTTAAATATAGCTCCCGGGCTGCATTAAGATCATTGCGAACTTTATCCTGAGCTTCGCTCACTATGCGGTTGCTGATCAGTTGCACACCAGCGATCATGTAGATAGCGCTGATGAAGACCACAATAATGAGAAAACTAAGGACCAATTTCGTAGCGATTGGCACTCGGATTTCTTTGGTTCTACCAATCAATGCCTCAAATGAAGCTCGCATAAAGTACCAATAACTCGCCTTTATCTACTCTGTTTCAGCATCATGCATCTCTACTGCTTCAACGATTAACTCGATTAAATCTTTGACCACTAATTTGTCTTCAATACCAGCAGTCTTGACCGCATCCTGGAACATGACCAGGTCTTTCGGGCAGGTAACTACCAATGTGGACACTCCTGGGAGTGCAGCAGCTTCTTTGACACGACTTTCCGCAGGTCGCTCACTTACTTCTGGTGGATCCTCCATCCAAATTCGACCGCCGCCGGCACCACAGCAAAAAGTATTCTCCCTGTTGCGAGGCATTTCAACCAGCTGACAGCCGAGCGCTTCAATCACTCGTCGAGGTGCATCATATTCATCGTTATAGCGACCCAAGTAGCACGGGTCGTGGTAGGTGACAGTAAGATCAATCTTGTTTGTAATCTTCAGCCGGTTGGAACTGATCAATTGGTCGAGGAGTTGTGAGTAGTGCAGAACATCGTAACGATCCTTCCCATTCTCTGAGTACTCGTTCTTCAGGGTGTTATAAGAATGTGGATCGCTGGTGACAATGGTTTTAAAGTTACTTTTCGAGAGGGCAACCAAATTTTTCTCGGAAAGCATTTCGTAGAGGCCTTCTTCGCCAACCCGGCGGACATCATTGCCGGAATTCATCTCGGCATCGTAAAGCAGTCCAAAATTAATATCCAGGTTTTGGAATAGCTGTGCCAATAGCGCAGTTTTATCCGTCATGCTGGCATGGTATGAGGCGTAATCACCGACAAACCACAGATATTCAACTTCCTCCCTGCGAGCATCCTTAATCTTGGTCTGGAACGATTTTGTCCACTTTGCACGCATACGGTCTGATTTACCAAATGAATTGCCATAACGACCTAAATTGGCGAGCGCATCTTGAAGTTGCGGATCGACATCACCTTCCAGGACAAGATAGCGTCTCATATCAATGATCGACGAAAGCTGGTCATTAAAGACAGGGCAGATGTTGACGCAAGCCCCGCAGCTTGTGCAAGCCCACAACTCTTCTGCTGCAATCGCATCACCCTGCATGCGGCGTCCATTAGATGGATGCCACATGTGGCTGTCCAGCTTGATCATGATGTCTCGTGGAGAAAGGCTGAATCCGCTGGTGTATGCAGGGCAAACATCCTGGCAGCGACCACAGCGGGTGCAAGAATCAAAATCGAGCAGTTGTTTCCAGGAAAAGTCGGTCCAGTCTTTAGCTCCAGGTTCATCTTCAGAAGTTGGCGAGCTCATTTTCCCAGCAGGTTCGAGAGAACGGAAGAAAATGTTCATTGGAGCAGCGATCAAATGCCAGAACTTGGAAAAGGGAATACTTGCGAGGGCAACAAACGCAATCAGAATGTGGGAGATCCACAATCCATAATGAAGTGCGAGGTTGGATGGATCGCCAAGAGAGATGAAGCCAGATGCGATCGCACTCCCGACTGGTGACCAGGGTGCCCAATCAGGCTGGGCTACAGCTATCCGCAGTCCTTCAACCAGGTAGCCAGTAATGCCAATGAGCACCAGCATGACAAGCACATAGAGATCATCCCATTTGAAGCCATTTCCAGGCATATGTGCCAATCTATCTGGGCGGACAATATAGCGACGGTAAATAGCCATACCGACACCGATTAGCAAAAATACTCCAAATATATCCAGGATGAGTTCGTAAATTACATAAATCCATCCCGTAAGGAATTGAACATTGAAGAACAGGTGGGTCACGTCCCAGTCGACTGTGGCGAGAATGGTGCCGATGAAGAGCGCGATCATGCCCCAAAAAATTGTGAAGTGCATGATCCCGGGATAGATATCCTGTAGAGTGCGCACCTGTCCCACAGCCTGGACGATAACTGACCACAGGCGAGTGCCGATTTGGTCGATCCTTCGTTCAGGTTTTCCCTTTAGCCAGCGGCGTACACGGCGAATGACTCCGTAACCAAAAATCAGGATGGTGAGGAATCCCAGGAGATATTGAGCAATCTCAGCCCAATGAGGGATGTTCCAGAAAGTTTCTCTGATAGGCATTTTCTCTCACACCTTGTTGTACATTGATTAATTTTCTTCGAGCTTCTCTATTAGAACTGGAACCAGGTCTAATAGATCCTCGACAACACCATACTTGGCTATATTGAAGATAGGTGCAGCTGGGTCTGTGTTGATGGCAATGATCGTCTCGCTACCCGTTATTGCCTCTGTATGTTCAGGAGCTCCACTGATGCCTAGGGCAATGTAAACCTTGGGTTTAACCTGGTAGCCGGATTTTCCAACCAGACGAGAGGTTGGCATCCAACCCTGGTCAACCACAGGACGAGATGCACAGACCACACCCGAAAGCACCTCAGCGAGCTCCTCCGCGAGTTCGATATTATCTTGAAGCTGTATTCCACGACCGACCGCGATGAGTAAATTTTCAGTTGAGATATCAACATCACCAGCTTCAGGTTCGATGTACTTGGTCACAGTGACTCGAAGATCTCTGAGATCGGGTACTGCTCCCTTGGTCACGGGTGGTGCCGTGGCGCTTTGGCCTTCTTCCGGTTTATACCCACCCGGCACAAGTGTCAATATTGCTGTTGGCTCCGGGATAACGCCTTCTGCAAGAATTTTTCCTCCGTAAAGCTGGCTGGTAAATATCAGCGAGTTTGCATCACCGGAAAAACCGATACATGAACTGATCAGGGGTGCATTCGTTTTAACGGATAGCAAGCCAGCAACCTCCATGCCGATGGATGTATGTCCCAGGAGAACAGCTCGGGGTTGTTCAACCTCGATTAAACCAGTCAGGCATTGAACATATGCATCTGGTGTGAAATCTGCCAGGTTGCTATCTTCTAAATAAATCACCTTATCTGCAGCCAGATTGTTAGCTAGACTCTCAACATTAGAACCAAGCAGGACAGCAGCTAACTCTCCACTTGTGCTATCTGCCAGCTGGCGCCCGGCTGCCAGCATCAAATAGGAGATCTCCGCTACTTTCCCACGAATGTGTTCGATGACGACATAAATATCATTTGACATTGCAGCTCTCCTATCAGCGCACGCCCAGCTCTTTGAGGATGCCAATGAGTTCATCGGCTATATCATCCAGGCTTCCCTCTAACATTATTGCGCCTTCACCAACCTCAGGTTGGTACATTCGACTAATTGTTGGTCCACCTTGGAGGTCCAATTCCCCTGCCTCAATCTCCTCAATTTCTGCAGTTTTCATAGCCTGGCGAACTTTGCTAACGGCAACGTAGCGGGGGGGTTGTTCTGCAACCTGGATGCCAAGGACGGCCGGTAACGAGACCTCCATTTCTGCGCTCAAACCGCCCGGGTATTCTTTCGAAATGGTGGCTTTGCCATCACTCAATCCGACTTTTGCAACGTATCCAACGTAAGGAACGTCCAGGTAACCTGCTAGCAGTGGACCGATTGAGCCATCTAAATCTTCGTGGGCTTGAACTCCCGCCAAAACTAGATCGGGAGTTAGATCTTTCATCAGCGGAGCGATGGCGCGTGCCAGCGCATGATTGTTGACACCAGATTCGTAATCTGCGAGGACTTTAATCAGGCGATCTGCGCCTTTGGCGCTTGCGGTGAAGAGGATATCATCCACACCTTCGATATCCGGTGCCACAACGGTCACGTGAGCACCGGTTTGTTCCTTGAGTAAAATTGATTGTTCGATTGCGTGATCATCCAATTCGTTGATGATCATACGCAACCAAGCCATATCTAGAGCGGTGCCGCTATCATCTATTTCCAGTTCTTCCACTAAGTCAGGCACCAGCTTTACCAGAACGACGATGTTCATCGTAATCCTCCCTAGGATTCCATTTCGATTGAATCTGCAAGTAACTCGGCGATGTCTTTGACCGCTAAGCGACCGGCCCCCTCAACCATTTTGGCGGCATCTTCAAAACGAGGCGGTTCGTAGGGACAGGCAACTGCCAAAACATCAGCGTTGACATTTACAGCTTCTTGAATGCGCCACTCTGATAATCTGACGTGTGCTTTTTCCCATTGAAAGCCATCCAGCCACATTCCTCCGCCACCACCTCCACAACACAAGCTGTTGCTTCGATTGTGGGACATTTCGACTAATTCAATCCCAGGGATTGCTGCCAAGATTGTGCGGGGAGCATCATAGACGTTATTGGCGCGCCCAAGGTAGCAGGGATCGTGGAAGGTAACCCTTTGTTCTCCGATGTTTTTCAGATGAGGTTTTAATTCCTCAATCCGATCAGCGACAAATTCGGTGAAGTGCTGGACTGGGTACTCAATTCCTAATTTCGGGTATTCATTCTTAATCGCGTTGAAAGCGTGAGGATCAGAAGTAATTATCTGGTTGAAATCATATCTGCTGAGTGCCTGGCCATTCTTTTCTGCTAACATTTCAAAAAGACCACGTTCTCCTGCCAAGCGCTGTGAATCTCCATCGCTGTTTTCTTCAGGTCCGAGGATGGCGAAATCTACCCCTAAAGCTCGCAGTATTTTTGCCATTGCACGAGTTGTTTGTTGAACGCGCGAGTGATATGAGGGGTAATCGCTGACAAACCAGAGGACATCAACCGGGCGCTTGGCTTCCCTGAAAATAGGTACATCGAAGTCGAGACTTTTGGTCCATGCTGCACGTTTGCGCGGGGATTCTCCTAAAGGATTTCCGTAACGCTGGGAATTCATAAAGGCATCTTGTAATTCGGTTGGAACATTCCCCGCAAGTAATAGTTCTTCCTTGGCACGGGTCATTAATCCTGGGGTTAAAGGAATTTCTTTCGGGCAAACTGTAGTGCACGCATAGCAAGAGACACACATCCAGACAGAATCGCTCTCGATGACCTTCTCAAACCTTTCCGCGCGTAGATAGGCGATCATTCTGCCTGGTGGAAACCCCATTAAGTAACCGAAGGGACACACACCGCTGCACGTACCGCACTGCAAACACGCCAGGAGGCGCTCACCATTATCTACTTCTAATAGACTCGTGTAGAATGAATCGTTAAAGGATTGAGCCGGCGTTGGGGCGATAGTTGCTGTCATAAAAGCCTCCTTTTGGATTTACAAGACAATTGATCCTGGATCAATTCCGCTTCGCCAAGATGAACAGATTATTATTATTTTGTAGTCGTTCAATAATCTGGAAATTTACTGGTCATTGAATAGGAAATACACACCTCCTAAGTTTTAATTGCTTCGCAGGTGGAATTACCCATACGATAAGTATGGGAATTGTTGCCTGGATTATTAGTGACAAATAACATAGCCCAATCCGACAAATGGTATATTAGGAAATTGGATGATTTCCCAATGAGATAAGCGGTGGCTTGTTGCCAAGAATCTTTTTAGATACTCAAATTATTGAATTAGAAGTCCGAGCAAGCCTCCAGGAATTTCTGTATCCTGATTTGATAAATGTATAGTATCTAAGAAGTGAGCAAAGCTACTAGTAACAAAGAGCACGATAGATTGTGATAATAGTCACGAATGATTGCAGACATAAACGCTCATTGGAACCTTGGCAGCAAATCCATTGAAATAACGGTGGGTAATCATCCAGTTTATGTTAAACTTGGGCATACTAAAACTTGGTAGTCGATCCAAAATTACTGGTATTTTTTGTTGTTATTGATTTTGGGAGTAAGCGATGAAAACTGATGTAAATACTGTGAAATTCCAACAATTTCGTTCCGGCAAAGCTACGCTTGGTGAAAGCGATTTGATCGTTGAAGAGCCGGTAGCGCTGTATGTTAATGGGCAGTTGTGGATAACATTTATGTGCACCCCTAATCAACTCAAGGCTCTCGCAATTGGTTTCCTCTACAACGAAGGGGTAATTGAGTCACCAGATCAGGTCGCTGAAACCCATATTTGTGACAATAGGGAGATTATTGATGTATGGCTGCAGCACGAAGCAGAAAAGCCAAAGGAATGGAAAAGGACATCGGGATGCACCGGGGGCTACACTGCACTAGATCTGGATACCTTGATTCCAGAAGTAAAAGATGGAGTATCTCTTGAATCTGATCAAGTGCGGCATTTGGTAGAAAGGTTATTTGAGTCCCAAGATTTGTACAAAAAAACAGGCGGAGTGCACACCTCGATTTTGACAGATGGGGATCAGATCATAATATCTGCAGAAGATGTTGGTCGCCATAATTCTTTGGACAAGATTGCTGGATTGTATTTATTTGGCAACGAGATATTCACAAAGAAAATCTTGTTATCTACAGGACGAATCAGCTCTGATATGCTTCAAAAATCCGCACGAATTGGGGCAGCTATTGTTATTTCAAGGACATCACCGACATCATTGTCGGTCGAACTAGCAGAAAAATGGGGGATTACATTGATCGGCTATGCCCGTCGGGACCGGTTCAACCTGTACACTCATCCGGATCGGATTATTGAATCCAACTCAAGCGGTGTACATCACGCAATGAAAAAGGCTTCTCCCTGAACATTATTGAATTTCTACAGGGTGCCGAAAATAATGTCACCTAGATGTTATCGGTATCCGATGTCCAGACGCGATTTCACCTCATCTCCAAGGTAACGATGAGGTGAAATTTAGTATCCTTTTTGATTGGATTAATATCCGACGGGTTTTATTCTCGCCGAGAATCTCACTATTACGTCTGTTTCACAGGATCTTGTGTTTTCCGGTTCGCCCGGGGATTTTCCAGGCGAACTGCGCAGATCTTGTATTCAGGAATTTTTGCTACTGGATCGAGTGCAAAATCCTGTGTGAGTATATTTGCGGGAGCCTCACGCCAATGAAATGCCAGGAAAATGGTCCCTGGCGGTACGTTCTCAGTAATCTTTGCGCGAGTCCGGACTTCACCCCGCCGGCTTTTAATTATCACGGCCCGGTCATCTAGTACATCCACCGCAGCTGCATCCTCTGGGTTGATTTCTACATAGCCACGTGGCTCTACCCAGTTTAGCGGCGCACTGCGCCGAGTCATCGTACCGGTGTGGTAGTGATACAAAACTCTTCCCGTAGACAGGATCAGGGGGTATTCTTCATCTGGTTGCTCAGCCGGATCATTCGCTGCTACAGGATTAAATTTACCTAAACCACGCGAGAATTTACCAACGTGTAAGATCGGCGTTCCAGGGTGATCCGGATCAGGGCATGGCCATTGAAGACCTTCGCCAACCAGTCTTTGATGGCTCATCCCAGCATAGATCGGTGTTACCGTGGTTAGTTCACGGAACATCATTTCTGTCGAAGGAAAAATCCAGATTTTTGGATCGCGCTCGATACCCATCTTTTTATCAAAACGGGCAGCGATCTCTCCGGTAATTTGCCAATCTGGACGGGCCTCACCCGGAGCTGGCAAGACTGGTTGGATCATTTGCACACGTCTTTCGGTGTTAGTAAATGTGCCATCCTTTTCAAGTGAAGCGGCGGCTGGCAAGATGACATGGGCTAGAAACGCTGTCTCACTGGGGAAAATATCCTGCACAACCAAAAAATCAAGGTGGCGCAATGCTTTCTCGACATGGTTGGTGTTCGGGTCGGACATCATTGGATTCTCACCCATGACGTACGTTGCTCGAACTTTACCTTCTAAAGTGGCATGCATCGCCTCAACGATTGTTAATCCAACCTTGTCTGGCAGGTCATTTACACCCCACGCCTGGGCAATTGTTTTTCGCTTTTCATCATCTGTGACTCTCTGGTAGCCTGGATAGACATCAACCAGACAGCCTGTGTCACATGCTCCCTGGACGTTTGATTGACCACGCAGCGGGTTAACACCGGTGGATGGTTTTCCAATCTGCCCGCATAGAAGAGCCAGGTTTGCCAAGGTCATCACCATGTCCGTGCCGTTGCTGCGCTGGGTGATACCCATCGCGTAAAGGATTGCGCTGTGCCCATGCGGATCGTCATAGACCGAGAGACCACTGGACCGCTCTCCATGGGCATATATCCGTGCAGCTTCTATGATTTGGTTAACTGGTACTCCCGACATGAGCGAAGCGCGTTCCGGAGTGTATTCACCGAGGGTTTCATTAAATTCGACAAAACATTCGGTCCGTTCCGCGATAAATTGTTCATCAGCCCAACCCTCCCGGATGATGGTGTGCATGATCGCCAGGAATACGTAGATATCGGTCCCTGGTTTTACCTGCAGAAACATTGTTGCATGTTCTGCTAGCGGTATGCGCCTGGGATCAACGATGATTAGGTTTGCGCCGTGTTTTACAGCTCGAATAACTTCATAGCTGATAACTGGATGCGCTTCTGCAGTATTTGAACCGGTGATAAAAATACAATCGGTATCGCGAATTTCAGCGATCGAGTTTGTCATTGCGCCACTTCCGAAGGCCTGCACGAGGCCTGCAACTGTTGAGCTGTGTCAAAGACGGGCACAATGGTCTAAATTGTTCGTGCCAATACCGAGACGCATAAATTTCTGGAAAATGTAGTTGTCCTCGTTAGTACAGCGGGCAGAGGCAAGACCCATTACAGAATCTGGTCCATGTTCAGTAACAATCTTCGCCAAGCGGTCTGCAACTAAATCTAACGCCGTGTCCCATTCAACTGGCACGAAGCTATCCTCGATCTTTGGTTTCCTGATCGATAGAGGAGATTTTTCAGATAATTCCCATGGTTCACTGGTCAGACCCAGCTCATATGCCAGATCCCGGCGAACCATCGGGCGTGTCAGGCGTTCGGGAGCCGTGGCGAAATCCCAACCGTAGCGTCCCTTTGTGCAGAGGAACTCGCCATTAACCGGTGCGTCAGCACCTGATTGAGCGTATAGGATTTCGCCATTCTTTAATGCATATTCAATTTGGCATCCAACACCGCAATACCCACAGATAGTCTTTGCTCGCTCCAGCTCCCATTCGCGACCCTTGTTGAGGCGGGTAACTGGCATTAGGGCTGCTGTTGGGCAAACCTGAACACAATTCCCACAAAAAACGCAGGTCGAATCTATCATAGGTTCGTCAAATGGTGTCGCTATTTGACATTCAAATCCGCGTTTAACAAAATCGATCGCGCTGGCTCCCACGATTTCGTCGCAGACCCTTACACAGCGTCCGCACAATATGCAGTATTGATGATCGCGTATGAAGAACGGATTATCATCCTGGTATAGTGGCTTGGATATTTCAAATTCGTGGCTGGTTTTATCAATCCCATGCTCGTAGGCGTATTTCTGAAGAAGGCATGCGCCGCTCTTGTCACAGGTAAAACAATCCAGCGGGTGTTCGGAAATGAATAAATCTAATATATCCCGGCGTGTTTGAGTTAATTCTGCATTTTTAGTCTCGATGGACATGCCATCCTCGCAGGTTAAACCACAGCTGGGAGTTGGATTTGGATACCCCTCGACATTGACAATGCACAGACGGCAACCACCAGAGACACTCAATTCAGGGTGGTGGCATAAGCGGGGAATGTCGATCTTGTTTTCCAGGGCAGCTTCCAACACTGTTGTCCCCGGATGTGTGTGGACTTTACGTCCATCAATGGTTAACTCAACCAATTTTTCTCTCCCTTCACATGATTGTTGTGAAACAGGGTTAACTCACACCAGCTTCGACGGTTTGTTTTGGCTGGACCAGAGTGTTGTATTCTTCACGGAAGTATTTCAATGTGCTTAAGACGGGATTTGGTGCTGATTGACCCAATCCACACAGGCTGGTGGTTTTGACAATCTGGCAAAGCTTATCCAACTTGTCAAGATCTTCGGGCTTCCCTTCGCCTGCGATAATTTTATCAAGCAGTTTTCTGATCTGAACCGTTCCAACCCGGCAGGGAATGCATTTTCCGCAGCTTTCATCCATGCAAAAATCCATGAAGAAGTTGGCGAAATCAGGCATCTTGGTGCTATCATCAATGATCACCAATCCACCGGATCCCATGATAGAACCCAGCTTGGTCAGACTCTCATAATCTACAGGCGTGTCAAGATATTCCGCCGGAATGCAGCCACCACTGGGTCCCCCTGTCTGGGCAGCTTTAAATTCACGACCGCCAGGAATACCACCCCCAATATCAAATACAATTTCTCGCAGGGTGATCCCCATGGGAACCTCAATCAAGCCCGTATTGCATAGATGTCCGGCTAAAGCAAAAACCTTGGTGCCTTTACTTTTCTCTGTTCCAATGCTTGCATACCAGTTGGCGCCATTGTTTATTATTGAAGGCACGTTGGCCATGGTTTCGACATTATTGATCACCGTTGGTGCTTTCCATAAGCCGGATTTTGAAGGATATGGAGGCCGCATGCGGGGCATGCCGCGCTTACCTTCTACTGAGTGGATAAGAGCTGTCTCTTCACCACAGACAAATGCGCCTGCTCCAATGCGTACAGCCGCATTAAATTTGAAATCTGATCCTAATACCGAATTTCCCAGGATTGTTCGCCGTCTGGCAGCTCTGATTGCTTTGCGGATGCGGTCGATGGCGATCGGATACTCTCCCCGGATGTATAAATACCCAAAACTGGCTCCAACCGCGTAAGCGCAAATCATCATCCCCTCGAGGACACGGTGAGGATCATCTTCCATGACAGTCCTGTCCATGTAGGCTCCTGGATCGCCTTCATCACCATTGACGATAACGAATTTCTTCTCACCGCTCTCTTGGCGCACGAAATTCCATTTCAGTCCGGTTGGGAAACCTGCACCTCCGCGTCCACGCAGACCGCTTTCCAGTATCTCGTTGCACACCTCCTCTGGTGTCATCTTATCCAGCACATGAGCGAGCGCTTTATAACCTCCATGTGCCAAATAATCCTCCAGTTTATCGGGATTTATGCGCCCCGTTTCGTTCAGTACAACTTTTACCTGCTTGGTGAAAAACGGCATATCCAAGGAGATAATGTTTTTATTTATATCTGTTTGTGCTCGTGCCCGTCGCAGGCTAGCCCTGTAATGGGGTATGTCATAGGGAGTGACACTCAGGTCTAGTTCCTCGTCATCGATTTCGCCCTCAATTTCACCCATTGGGACATGTTGGGAAACGATATACTGGGCCACATCTGGAGTTACATTTCCATAGAGAACAGGATCTTTATCTTTCTCCTCAACTCTAACCAGAGGTCCTGAACTACATAATCCCAAACAGCCTGTTCTAACCACTTCAGCTTCATGTTCATCACACATACACGCGGCGACTGATTGGTCAAGAGCTGTATGTACTTGACCAGCTCCTGCGGAAAGGCAGGCTGTGCTGGTGCAGCAGAAAATTCGGCGCTGGTATTTACCTTGTCTGGCGAGTTCTTTGTTCCCAATCACTTCCAGGGTTTTGAAGTTCATCAAACCTCCATCTTTTGTAAGAGTTCTTCCTTTGAGCGCGCTACGATTTCGATAGCCCGCCTTTTTGCATCGTCAGGTGTTTCTCTACCATGAACCTGTCCATCAAGAACAATAACCGGAGCTAGGCCGCAGCTGCCCAGGCAGCGTGCAATAGTCAGACTTAACAAACCATCCGTAGTTGTCTCTCCTGCAGAGATATTGAATTCTTCCGAGAGCGCTTGAATAATCTCATCTGCTCCTTTGACATGGCAGGCAGTCCCTTTACATATAATGCAGTTGTGTTCACCTTGCGGTTCAAAAGTGAACGAATGGTAAAAGGTTGCCACTCCGTAGACCTGGCTCATAGGGACCCTTAATTGGGTTGAGATATATATCAGCAAGTCCTTAGATAAATACCCGAATACTTCTTGAGCCGCGTTCAGCACTTCAAGCAGCGAATCCTTTTCGTATTTAAACTGCTTCATCGTGCGGTCTATCGATAGATAGCGCTCATCTCCGCTTGGATGGACTTCTGCATCTTTTGTTGATGGAATTCGTGTAGTCATTTTTCAGGGTCTCCCTGGCTGATGCATAATCGTGTATTTATAATAAAACTCTATCTTTATCCAAACGGTGGTCAAATGAATTCCTGTGTTCAAAACTGATTATCGAGCCTTCTATAATTGGGCAATAAATATTCTATGAATGGGTATATTATTTTCATTTTCAGATGGATATATTAATTCCCAATTAAGTGCAAGTCCATTAATCAGGCTTTTGCAAATGGCGATAAATGATAGGTACGCCATATCTACGCTTCGATTGAGACCGGTGTTCTTAGCACACTCACTTAGCGGGCAGCAATCCAAAGAATATTCAAGGCGATCTACTTTCTTATCCTCGATGTATGTCGCGCTCATAGAATTTAGGATACATTTCAATGCGTTCGATAATTTATCTGAGGTAGGGAGCTCGGCAGTATAATGTTGAGTTTTTTCCACATATGCATCCCCGAGGTGTTCACCAAAGCGGATTACCATTTCCGAGGCTAATTCTTGCTTGCTGCATCCCTCGCAACTCATCGCGTACTCTAACAGGATTTCACTCAAATCGACATAACATTCTGGTCCACAACCGGGGATCTCTCCCCGGAATACATGACCTGCTTTGGGATCGTTGCGCAAATAAATTTTCCTTTCCCCAATTTCGATGTATCTCATATCTGCGCTGGCTAATGCGTAAGAAAAAACCGGTACATCCTGGATATCCAAAGTCTCGGTCATATGATTATCCTTGCTTTCAACGGGTCAGTACTTATCAAATTCCCATATCTTTAAAGGGCACTTGTTGAATATCGAAGATAACATTCAAATATTCAAGATCACATGTGCGTCTGTATAATACTCCAGCATAATAATAATCTCAAAATTAACTGAAAAACAGTGATTAATGTCATCTTCTAAAGAGATTTAATCTTGATTTCTAATGGCTACCATCGAATTCGCCCTTGTAACACCCGGATTTCTTAGTCTTCAGCCTGAATTAAATGTGGATTTCCCCCGTTAAACATTTCTAGGGATTAATATGTTCCTCCCAAAAAAATTTTCTCCTGGGAATTACGAGCTGGAAAACCCGAGCGCACCCCGCGTACCGTTGATTAAGTCTCTATAGGTCTGTGGATATGATGTGCTGGGATTAATCTTCAGGCAGCCAAAGGCGGAGTACACCATCCGCTCTCCCTATGCCGATGGCACTGCGTCTGCTAGGAAGCAGCACACCTGCCAGGTTTGTGTTTAATATTCCATCCAGGGGCAACCGCCATACCTCCTCAGCTCCGGTGGAGGTATGCTGAACGGCGATATATTCAGAGAGATCAGCATTTAACACCAGGAGCTCAATAAAGCCATCACCATCAAAGTCCCCTACAGCAGCCTGGTCAAGATTGCGGGATCCGATTGTGTGGGAGGTGATGCCTGCGAATTCAGCTGCAATGGCGAGCTCTCCATCATGGAGCTGGTAGTACTCGACGATTCCGCCAATATGTGGTGTACGTACTACTACCAGCTCGGTTTCCCCATGCGGTCCTAAATTATCAACTGCAATTTGGTGTCGCCAGCGGTACGGTCTTCCGAATTTTGGACCCTCCGCGATGCGATCTCCGGACTCATTAAAGACTACAATTCT
Source organism: Anaerolineales bacterium (assembly GCA_022865865.1). The sequence continues at coordinate 288 of JALHTN010000571.1, read as the reverse complement.
AGCTCCAAGATCGAGATCGCTGACGGTGACGATGATCTCCCGTCGACCATCACCAGTCAGATCTGCCCATATGGGAGCAATACCCTCAATTACTTCGTTGTCGTTCAGGGTAATCCGGGAATTTATTAGCGGCTCTGGCAGCGTTTCTATCAAAGTGATACTGGCAGCCTCGAGATTGTCTCCAAGAACGCCATGATCATATTTATCGGTAGGATCACTGAGCACCAACAACCTGTCGTTTTCGTCTCGGAGGATGCGGGCGTCTGGGAGAGCGTGGACATCCAATGA
>JALHTN010000570.1 GCA_022865865.1 Anaerolineales bacterium | reverse complement strand
TCCAAATTCTTTCCTACTCACTTTCCCGTGCTGCCAGAAATATGGCCTGCAAAACCTGCTCATCTGCCGGGGAAAAAGTGGAGCGGATAACCTTTGGACTGCCGCCCTGAGCTGCCTTGAGCAGCGCATCAACCATACCATCATCCACAATTGCCAGCATAGCCGAGTGACCTTTGCCGACACTATCACCAACATCTTTCACAAACTCATCATCTAGTCTTAAATCACCCAACGCACCCCCAACCGACAAACCCCACCACTTGGTCCAAAACACCAGGGCCAGGATAAAACCCCAGAAGATACCGCCCATGCTGCCGCGGCCGACCAGATCTGCAGGATGACTGAACACCGGTCTGCCATCTTCCTGCCGTTTAACCAGCGCGGCATCGCTCACCTGGACATCTTGCATCTTTTGAGCAGCAATCAGCTCAGTCTCCAGCGCCTTGGCACCGGTCTCACTCTCATAGATAAAGGCTATCAATTCACTCATCCTCAAATTCCTCCAACCTTTATTCGCTGATCTTACCGGCGGAAATCAAACTTTCCGCCGCTTAGAAGCTTGCCAGAAAACACCCACCACCATTAATACCAGGAAGATCACCGTCCCAAAGGTGCCATCCAAGGTTAACCACTGCTGAAGACCAAAGGTAATGGCACTAGCCCCGGCCCAGGTTGTGATCAGGATTAGACCCCAATCGAAGGCTACTGCGACTAAAATCAATCCAATAGCACCACCGATCAGAGCTAGGAAGAGCCAGCTCATCTCAACCCCAAAGATGCCCTTCAGGTAGGGCAGCGAGATCGCACCTGCCAGGAAAGCAATGAAATAAACAGCTAGTCTAATGAATTTTATCGCCAACCAGGCGAAGACGATCCCTAAAATAACCGCCAGGACAAAAGACAAACCTGGCCCCAACAAATTCCCAAACAGCTGCAAGCCAAACAAGAATGCGACCAGCGCAGCAGCCAACCAGAGCAGCCGTTTTCCAAAAAACAGCAGCAGCAGCCCAGCCGCTAATGCGATGATGCCATTTAGTTCTAGCATGTATACATCTCCTAACTCTAAATATCCTTTACATCTATCAACTATGACGTGTCCAACGGGTTTCCAGTTCCATGAATCTCGTCGATAGAGGGGAAAAAATATAATTTCTCTTGGAAACTTAATTTGCCATTATACTCAGCAATCGGCTTATATGCCAAAAACATCAAGTCTTGGATACGCCATTCGGATTATTGTTTTAATAAAGTCGAATCTCAATCCCAGGATAGCCCCCGCATCAGTTCTATCCAGTCTTTACATTCTGAGACCCCACCAATCTTAATCAGTGATTGGGTAAAGCATCCAAATTCTGCTGAGGTTGGATCAACTCATTTATTATCCCCTATAAGGACTTCACAACTCGAGAGGTAGTTCCCTATTCAGACTGAAAAGTTTCTTGATTTCCCAGCCTCTGGAGCACATCTTGGATTTGTTCCACATGCAGCTCATCATGATAAAAACCAACTCTCAGGGCTTGGATCAAGTTCAACCAACCAATTGCGGGATCATACATACTGACATGACCCAGGTAATC
>JALHTN010000569.1 GCA_022865865.1 Anaerolineales bacterium | reverse complement strand
AGGCAGTACCTGTGCTTGTTCTATCTGCACGAGTGCATTCACATCGATTTTGGGCTGTAGATAAAAATATGCTGACACATCAGCCGAGCTAGCTTTACGGCTGAGTCCCATTGTATCTGTTTTAATTCCGTAGAATAATGCAGTCGCAATGTCGGTTGGTGGGTTGAGACCAGCCTCCTGAAGATATTCTGTAAGGATCGTGGAAGAGGCACCAATCTCTGGTCGGACATCCACGAAGACTGCCTCAGCTGTGGTTGGACTCCAGTTGTGGTGGTCTATCACAATATCAGCATTTCTATGTGACGGTAGTGGATTATTACCTGTTCCAGGCTGAGTATCAACCAACGCAATCTTATTTGCCTCACGAAGATCAGCTCCTCGAAGTTGTCGTAGTGGATTCTTCAAATACCCAACCAGGGCTTTGTTCTCTACCCTCCCGATATGGCCTCCATAAGCGATTTTTGAATCAATCGATAATCTTTCCTTCAGTAAATAGCTAAGCCCTACAGCTGTGGCGATTGCATCTGGATCAGGGTCGTTGTGCGTAAGGATTAACACATTCGTATGGTCTGCCAAGATATATTTAAGCTTCTCAGTGAGAGTGTTCATAATAATTCTCAAGTTTATTTAAATATTTAATTCTAGTTCGAATATTAAAATAAGGGTGTTTACAATCATCCCTTTAGTGCACTCTATGAGACATTATCCATTTCTATGAGTACAACCGATTATCCAGTATTCTTATTGGGTATTCTCCTAAAAGTCGTGTTATCCACTAATTTTTGTAGGTGTATCATTGTTTCTGTAAATTCTAGTTTTTCCCAAAAGTAGTAGGTCTGGTGTATCCCTTCGGAAGTCATCACACAAACGAAAGGAGTTACACCATGACCTACCAGAACGATTTTACCTTACCAACCGAATTATTAGAGCAGATCGCCTCCGCAGGCTTGGATTACTTACCCGAATTGGTGCGCATCTTGATCAATGCGGCCACACAGATAGATCGGGAGAAGCATTTGGGTGCTGGTCATTACGAGCGCACGCCGGAACGACGCGGATATGCAAACGGTTTCAAACCCAAGACGGTCAAAACTCGTCTAGGAGAGATCACCTTTGATGTACCTCAAGTTCGCGATGGCAGCTTCTACCCCGATGCGCTTGAGAAAGGCTTGCGCAGTGAGCGAGCGCTGACATTGACGCTCGCTGAGATGTACGTGCAAGGCGTTTCGACCCGCCGGGTGAAGAAAGTCATTGAGCAGATGTGTGGCATAGCCATCTCTGCGTCTCAAGTGAGCCGGTCAGCGGCGCAGTTGGATGAAACTCTGGAAGCCTGGCGCAACCGTCCGTTGGAGGTGATCCGTTACCTGTATCTGGATGCCCGATATGAGAAAGTGCGAGTGGATGGACAAATCCGGGATGTCGCTATCTTGATCGCCAGCGGGGTTGCCCTCGACGGAAAACGCCAAATATTGGGGCTTTCCGTCTCTCTCGGCGAGCAAGAAGTCCACTGGCGCACCTTTTTGCAAAGCCTGTTGAAACGAGGCTTGCGAGGTGTACAGCTCATCATCAGTGATGCCCATACAGGCTTGCAGGCAGCCAGACACTCGGTTTTTGGTGGTATTCCTTGGCAACGTTGCCAGTACCATCTGCAGCAGAATGTCCAGGCATACGTACCTCGTAAAGCCTTGCAACGCGAAGTGGCTCAAGAATTGCGCAATATCTTCCATGCGCCAGACCTGGCCACTGCCCAAGATTGGCTCAACGAGATGGTCAAGAAGTATCAGTCCAAATACACCAAATTGGCTGATTGGCTGGAGATGAATGTGCCTGAAGGGTTGACCATTTTTGCTTTCCCTGCCAGCCACCATCGGCGCATCCGAACCGTCAACATGCTTGAACGTGTCAGCCAGGAAATCCGCCGCCGAACCCGAGTTGTCAGGATCTTCCCGAACGAGGCTTCCTGTCTCCGCCTGGCAAGCGCAATCTTGATGGAGATCAGCGAAGATTGGCAGACTGGTTGGACTTATTTGTCATTTTAAGGTGCAGATTTGTCAACGTAATCGTCGAAGATGTGGGAATGTGGGCAAGAACGAAGTGGTGTCCACATTCCCATATCTCGATATCATATTCCGAGGATAACCAGAGCATTTTACAGAAAAACTGTTGCACAATCTAATTTTTTAGCGTTTATAAGATCCTTGTATCGGATTTTATCTAAAATATAGGCTCGGTAATAGAAAGTATAATATGTAAAATGTTGAAAATGCATAAAGATTTT
>JALHTN010000568.1 GCA_022865865.1 Anaerolineales bacterium | reverse complement strand
GTGGCATCCTGGCAATCCCCATTGAGTCCGATGAAATTCACCAAGGAACAATCGGGAGCAATATCTCCCCAGGGGTAGAAACGCTCGTCCTGATCTCCACGGGCGGTTTTCTCCCACTCCGCTTCGCTGGGCAACCGTTTGCCGATCCAGTTGCAGTAATCGCGCGCGTCGTACCAATCGACATTGGTGACTGGGTAATTGTCAAATTCAGGAGTGTCATACTTGGCACTTTGAAGATCTGCATCGCCGAAATCTGGGGGACGGCAGGCCTCATGCGCCACGCACTGTGCATATTGTGCGTTGCTGACCTCGGTCAAGTCGATAGCATAGACGTCGAGATAAACAGTATGAGAAGGTGATTCCCCGTCCAGGCAGGGGGCGCGCGAGTCCCAGGGGTCGCAGCCCATCAGGAATTCCCCGGAAGGGATGGTGACCATCTCACTTGAAGTGGGGGGTGGAGTTGGGGAGGATGGTGGAACCGAGGCTAGCGTGGGATAAGGTGTGTAGGTGGGATATGGTGTTTGAGTTGGCACCATTGTCCATTCTGCCTGGGTTTGGCTAATTGCGGTTCGTACATCATCTTCCGAAGGTTGGCAGGCGGCTGAAAATATTAGAAGGAATAATGTTACTGCTCAGATTTTTCTCAAGGTTTACATCTCCTCCGAGCGAGCAATGCTGGCGGTAATATTGAATTAGTGAGATGTACTTTTCCTAATCAGTATATAGTGGAATCCCTGCTGGAGCAATAATTTTACGGTAAACATAAGATCAGTAAAACCCCAGCATTTTTTGCCGGGGTTTTTGTTCATGAAATGCTGTTGAGGTTTACTTCTTCTTGTCCTTCTTCTTCTTATCCTTCTTCTTCTTATCCTTTTTCTTTCCTTTCTTCTCGGCCATTTTTGCCTCCATAAAATCTCATCGAATGGGTTTAAGGGGTGAATCTGTATATGCTAAATTATATACGAAAAAACTAATCCAAGTCAATGATCGGCGTTCTTACCAGAGCAATATTCCGAGGAAGGTAGTATGTCATTTTGGGAGCCAATTAGAATTAATTCCAATACTTCAGTTTTACTCAAAGTGCATGCCCAATTATGTACCGGTAGTTACGAGCTGCGCACCAGGTGAGGGAAAAGGAGTATCCCAGCAGGTTTCTAGGGTTGTGAACTCGCACTAATTTGGATATTATACAAGATAAAAGTCAGCAAATGATAAAATCATATCCCGCTGAATGTTGGAATTTACCATCAACTACGTTGTTGGGAAAAAGGAGCAGCTTGTGAAATCAAAATTTAAAAGTATTGGGAAAGTTTTTTTGTGGCTGATCGGCATCCTGGCTGTCGTGTTCCTGACTGCCGTCATTGCCTATTCGATCATCTACACTCCACAGTACGTTTTTCGTGTCCTCCGGTGGGGAAATTCGGATGTCTATGATTACCTCAAGTTTCCCGAGCGGCAAATGGAAAAAGCTGCGGTTGAGTACCATTTTATTGAGCAACAAAACAACGCAGAAATTAACGACATGTTTGAATCCAACCCTCTGATTGATGACCTGGAATCATTTATTAACGAAACAGATACACAAGCCTTTCTGGTTATCAAAGACGATACATTG
>JALHTN010000567.1 GCA_022865865.1 Anaerolineales bacterium | reverse complement strand
TGCTGATCGCCACACGGCGTGCTTCTGCCCTACTGTAATTCGTGATCGGGGAAATCATCACCTCGCCATTGGGGATCAGCACAAGCTTGCCATCCACTGTCCGTATTTGGGTGGTGCGCAGATCAATCGCTAATACTTTCCCTGTGTAGCCGCTTACTTCGATCAACTCACCGATATCGAAAGGTTGCTGGATCAACATCAACACCCCGGCGATGAAGTTCTTGCTGACATCTTGCAGGGCAAAGCCGATGGTGATGCCAGCAATGCCTAATCCAGCCAGAAAAGCGGTCAGGTTGAAGCCAATCATTTGCAGGGATATGGCGGCTACGAGAATTACAGTTAGCCAATAGGCCAGTTGGGACAGCAGGGTGATAGGTTGGGGATTTTTGGTGCGGCGCTCCAAACCTCTGCGAATCAGGCGTCTGATAATACTGGCCAGGTAAAGACCCACTGCAAACACCACCAGAGCTGCGATGAGCTTTGGCAGCAGGGTCAGGAAATCGACCAGCAGCTGCTGGAGAATTATAGTTAGGGACACAGGTTCTTCAATCATGATCTACCTCTCCTTCAGGTGTTTAGAATGATCAGATCATACCGTATTGAACGCTAAATCTGTGGATCAAGTACAATCTGGCTTATGCCAGCTGTCTCGGTCCTCATGCCCTGCTACAATGCCAGCGCTACCCTATCCGCCGCTTTGGAGAGTCTAAATCAACAAACATTGACGGATTTTGAGCTGGTCGCCGTTGATGATGGCTCTACGGATGGAACCCTGGAGATGCTTGAGCAGTGGGCTGCAAGCGATGTACGCATCCATCTGATAAGCCAGGCTCATCAAGGCATCGTGGTGGCACTCAATACGGGTCTTGAATCTTGCCAGTCGGAATATATCGCCCGTATGGATGCTGATGATCTGGCTCATCCGGAGCGCTTTGCCAAGCAAACTGCTTTTTTGAACCAGCATCCGGATATTGCTTTGGTCGGCTGCCGGATCAGGGGTTACCCGGCAGAGGATGTCAGAGAAGGTTTTTCAATTTACCTGGAGTGGCAGAATTCTCTGCTCAGTGACGAGGATATTCGCCGGGAGATTTTTGTGGAAAGCCCTCTGGCTCACCCCAGCGTTGTGTTGCGCAGCGATCCCTTGCGGGAGGTGGGTGGCTACCAGGAGCATGGCTGGGCGGAGGATTACGATTTGTGGCTGCGTCTGTATCTGGCTGGAAAACGATTTGCCAAGCTGCCTGAAGTCCTGCTGGATTGGCGTGAGCACCCCGCGCGCCTGACGCGCCAGGACAGCCGCTATTCGCTGGAAAACTTTTTGCGGATCAAAGCATATTACCTGGTACGAGGTCCGCTGCGAGGTAAAGGAGCGGTGCTGGTCTGGGGAGCTGGTATGATCGGACGACGCCTGAGCAAACACCTCTTACGCCAGGGAGCCCCAATCACAGCTTTTATCGATATCGACCCGGTTAAAATTGGGCGTACCCGGCGCGGCCTGCCAATCCTGTCCCCATCTAACCTGCCGGACTGGTGGCGTGCTTCAACAAACCCGGTGGTGCTGGCAGCTGTGGGTGCCCGCGGCGCACGTAAATTGATTCGTCAGCAGCTGACCCAGTTCAGTTTGCAGGAAGGACGAGATTGGTGGGGCGTGGCTTGACAATATCCCGATACGAAGCACGGAGCACAGCATGGACCTAGACCAGATTATTAAAAAAGGCATGACACGCGAGGAAACTTTTCAGGTAGCTGCAGAGAATGCCGCAATCCACGTTGGGAGCGGCAGCTCACCAGTGCTGGCGACACCATGGATGATCGCTTTCATGGAGCGTGTTTCCCACCGCTTGCTGGCCGAATACCTCTTACCTGGCGAAACCAGTGTAGGTATATTTCTGGAAATTAACCACCTGGCTCCAACTCCTGTGGGGGCATCCGTGCGGGTCCAAGCCGACGTGGCTGAAGTGGCGGGGAATCAAGTGACCTTCAATGTCCAGGCTTGGGATCATATAGAAAAGGTAGGTGAAGGAGTTCACCGCCGGGCGGTTATTAACGAAGAGCGCTTTCTGCGCCGGGTAAAAGCAAAGCAGTAGTTCAGTTTCAATGCGCATCCTTTACGATGGATGCTCAAAGGATAACGATCCAATCAGCCCAGGATCCCAGCATCAGCTTCCCCATGCTGCGGTCCTTTACATCTCGCCTTAGCTGCGGGGAAACCGTTAGTGGCGATTGAGAGTTGTTTACCTGCAGCTACTACGGGTCCGGCAGCTTACCTCGTTGGAGAGGATGATGCGTGCGCATTAAGGGCTGCGCTGGTTACCGTGGGGGTCGAGGAAGACAAATCCCGTAACTTGTTAAGAGATGCCAAGCAAGGGGATCAAATTTGGACTTTCTGGAATTCGGTGAGCAGCTGCTAATTTTCTATGAGGATCTGATGGAGGCCAGATTTAGAAAACGAGGTTAATTAGCTGCTGGTTATTCCCCCAAGGATCTGGTTCGAGTACGGCCTGACAG
>JALHTN010000566.1 GCA_022865865.1 Anaerolineales bacterium | reverse complement strand
CGTATCAAACCTTAGGCGATGCGTACTTCAAACAGGACCGTCTGCAAGAGGCCACAGAGGCTTATCGAAAAGCATTATCGCAGCTTCGCTGATGATACTTGATAGTGATATCCCAGAACCAAGAACAGGAGGATAGTTTGGAAAGGACCCTGGTTATCATTAAGCCGGATGGAATCCAGAGAAGTTTGATCGGCGAGATCATTGGGCGATTAGAGCAACGTGGGTTGCGTATCATCGCCATGAAAATGATGCAAATCACGCCGGAGCTTGCCCGTATTCACTATGCCGAACATGTGGGAAAGCCTTTTTTCGAGCCACTCATCCAGTACATTACTTCCGGTCCAGTGACGGTGATTACCCTTGAGGGGTACCAAGCCATTGAGATTGTACGGCGAACGATGGGTGGTACAAATCCGGCTGAGGCCAACCCGGGTACCATTCGGGGCGACCTCGCCTTGATGACAAGCCGGAATCTCATCCACGGGTCTGATTCATCAGAGGCAGCAGCCACCGAAATCCCACGGTTTTTCTCTCCGGAGGAAATCGTATCATTGTCCCGTGATATTGACCGCTGGATATACGCGGAGCTATGAGAGACCACGGTCAACTTCCCCATATCTAATAAAGTTCTAACAATTATCTAATGCAGCTCTAACACCCAAGGTGTATACTGTACGCGAAGCAATGTGGAGAGCAATCTCAACAGAATATCGAAAGAAAGGGTGAAGAGTTATGTCAAAGATAGTTGGTATCGACCTAGGAACCACCAACTCTGTTGTTGCAGTTTTGGAAGGTGGTGAGGCTACGGTCGTTCCAAATGCAGAAGGTGGTCGCACGACGCCGTCAGTAGTAGCTTTTACAAAATCTGGGGAACGGCTGGTTGGTCAGACAGCCAAACGACAAGCTGTTACAAACCCCGACAATACCATATACTCGATTAAGCGCTTCATGGGTCGTCGCTATGACGAAGTAGATCAGGAAAGGCAAATCGTCTCATACAAAGTTGTCAGCGGACCTAACGGAGATGCGCGGGTCAGTGTGCCCCAGACAGGCAAGGCCTATACGCCGCAAGAGATCTCGGCTATGATCTTGCAGAAACTGAAGACGGATGTTGAGGCCTATTTGGGTGAATCGGTACAGCAGGCAGTCATCACAGTACCCGCATATTTCAATGATTCCCAGAGACAGGCGACCAAAGACGCCGGTCATGTTGCCGGCTTGGATGTCTTGCGGATTATCAACGAGCCAACGGCAGCTTCTTTGGCCTATGGACTCGATAAGAAAGAGCTGGAGACCATCCTGGTATTTGACCTGGGTGTAGGCACATTTGATGTCTCGATCTTGGAAGTGGGAGAAGGTGTGGTGGGAGTGAAATCCACCAACGGCGATACCCATTTGGGTGGAGACGACTGGGATCAGCGCATCACCGAATGGATCATAGATGAATTCAAAAAGGATCAGGGAATCGATCTCAGTCAGGATCGCATGGCCCTGCAGAGATTGAAAGAAGCAGCAGAAAAGGCCAAGATCGAACTCTCCAGTGTGATGGAGACAGACATCAACCTGCCTTTCGTCACAGCCGATGCCTCGGGCCCCAAGCACCTTCAGATGAAACTTACGCGGGCCAAGCTGGAACAGCTTACGGAAGAGCTGGTTCAGCGCTGTGGGGGGCCATTCAAGCAGGCATTGACAGACGCAGGACTTCCGATCTCTGACATCAAGGAGGTCGTTCTGGTCGGTGGCTCAACACGTATGCCGATGATTCAGGATCTAGTGCGGGAGCTGACAGGAGGCAAAGAGCCCCACAAAGGCGTCAACCCTGATGAAGTAGTGGCTCTTGGGGCGGCCCTACAAGCCGGAGTCCTGGCGGGCGAAGTGCAGGATGTGCT
>JALHTN010000565.1 GCA_022865865.1 Anaerolineales bacterium | reverse complement strand
GCTTTAGAAATTTAGTCCCGGAAAGAGTCTGGCTGTCTATCATCAATAGAACGAGACCTTTCCGGGACTTTGGGGGATGCTTAATACTCAAGTCGTTTTTTGAATTTCACGACAGTCTGTCTGGGATTATTCTAGAACCAGATTCTTGGAATCAGGAAAAATAATACGGCCAGTGCAGCAGCCATCATGAATAGAAAGATGACTGATATCACCGCAACCAGAGTGATGATATACCTGCGCTGTTGCAGCTTGGCTTCTTGATAGGCTTCCATTTCATGCTCCTTGGTGATGGGGATAGGTACTTCTTTAAGCAGCTCAGCAGCTGATAATTTCTCGGCAATATTGGCGAGTTCTGGATCGGTTTCCAGATAATCCTCTACCAGAGCGCGAGTTTCAGGGCTGACTTCAGCGGCGATATACAACGGGAGTAAATCGAGAATAACATTGCGGGATATTTCCATTATGCGAGCACCTCCTCTTGATTGATACTGATGGTGATCAATTTCTTGCGAACACGGTGAACTTTTACTTTGGCAGCAGAAAGGGATATATCCAGTGTTCGGGCGATTTCAGCGTATGGTAGCTCATGCTGCACGCGCATGATAAAAGCGGTGCGGTCAACTTCCGGGAGAGTTTGGAGAAATCTGCGGATACTATTGATCTCGAATAATGATTCAACCAGCTGTTCAGGACTTGGAGCGGGATCAGGATAGAAATCCTCGAGAGAAATTTTTGGGGGTGTTTTTCGTTTCCCTTCCAAATATATATTTCGAGCAATGGTGAACAGGTACGCCTTGAGTGTTTCGGTGCGAATGGTGCTGTGCTTCACCCAGGCCCGAACGAATGTTTCTGAAGTAATGTCCTCAGCCTCGGAGCTATCACCGGCCAACCAATAGGCGAAGCGGTAAACATCTACTGCGTAGGATTCGTAAAGTTGATGAAAATTGACCACGGTTATCCTCTGCAGATAATATGCAGAAGCACAAGAAAAGTTACAAGGAAATAAGCATGAATGTTCAGGAGGCCCCAATTGTACTGAGAAAATTGGCCGATTAAGGTGAAAGAAATCTGGTCCTTTGCAGACAGCCACCACTTAGACAAACGATTTACTCTGCGTACCAGCGGTCATAGACATCGATGATTGTTTCTCTTAATGTGGATTCTGAATACTTTTAGTCAATAATGCCAAGTAATTCCGAGAGTTCATCAAGGAGAACTTTCCAAGTCTCCTGTTCCATCTGCTAAGAACTGGCGTGCGATGACCCTGTAATGTGGGTGATAAGCTTGCTTATATTGTGGGGAATGGTGTACAGCTGGAAAATGTGAAGCCTCCATCCGATCAATAAACGACCTCAAAATATCAAGATGGAATTCAAGTTCACCACGCTTTGCTAACCCTTCAATGCTGCTCCAATACCCACTGAGCAGTTCGAGGCTTCCTTGATACTCACTCGCTGTGGCAACAAAGGCCTGCAGGAGGTCTTCCAGATCCCCTCCGGAATCAAAATATGGCTTAAGATGGACGCGGATTATGCTCTTGTCCGGGGAGATTTCTTCAAGTACCGGTTCCACTGAGGATTCCGGCAATTGATCCAGCTCGCGAACCAGCCACTGGCGGGCGGTATCAATATCATCGACAGCATGCTCACTGCCAAGTGCTGCTTGATGCGTTAATTTGTAGAGATCTTCAACCTGCAACCTCGGGTAGCGGGAGCAATGAGCAATAACAATAGATTGGAAATCAGATGATTTCATAGCTTTGCCTTTATAGTAATATCATATTCCATGATCCTGGTTGTTATGCATCAATTATACAATCAGGGATTTAAGTGCTTGGTAAAAGGGAAGTCAGAAATCAAGAAAAAGAGAGTCTCAGATTTGATGATGCGCTTTGTGGTT
>JALHTN010000564.1 GCA_022865865.1 Anaerolineales bacterium | reverse complement strand
TGGAGGGTTGGGAATGTTTGGGGTGTATGGGTCGCGGTTTGTTCCGCTGGAGGGCTGGTCTTTGTTGTGGCATCTTGTTGGGTCGAAATACTGGTTGGCGTTTGGTTGGCGCAGGCAGATAAGATGAAAATCAGTAGGGGCAGGGAGAAGAAATCTATATGTGATCTCATTGCATTTTGCCGGCGCAGATTTCAGCCGTTTTCATTTAGCGATGAACAAAATACCTTCCTACTAAACCGCTTATATCAGCGGATGTGTATTCTGTCAGCAGGTTGAAAAAATCATCACCACTTGCCTGGCGATATCGGAAGGTGGAGAGATAGTCCCTCAAAAATTCCTGAAAAGCGTCCGCCCCCATTAATTCGCGCAATTCGCCCAGGAACATAGCCCCTCTCAAATATACGGCATCCCGGTAGGGATAAAACCCCTCTGCTTCATAGATAGTGCTGTCAGCCCAACCTTGAGGGCTGTGAAAATAGATCCTGTTTTCCCACCACCAATCAGTAAGATCTGGATAAGCCTGCTCGTAATAAAGTACTTCGCTAAAGGTGCTTAATGCTTCATCTAACCAGGGTTCCAGCGCTTGATCGTTTCCTACTAAGCCATACCACCATTGATGGGCAACTTCGTGAGCAGCAATAATGGTTAAGTTGCTCTGCGGGTCCCCGGTATAGTAATCGTAGAAGGCATGGCTGAGGAAAACCAGGCCATCATACTCCATCCCATCCAGAAAATCGGCTTCCACAACGGAAAGAGATTGGTGGGGGTATGGTTCAAAAACCTCGCTGAATATTGAGACGGCTTTTGCGGTTTCCTCTAATGCGGGCGTGTCGGCCTGAGGGTGAAAAGGGAAAGAATAGGCTTTTACCAGCACATCACCAGCTAGGGTTTCTTGCTCGAGATAAAGATCGCTTACCGTCCAGGCGAAATTTCGGGCAGGGGCATGCTGGTAATAGTAAACGCCATCACCAATTTCAGGTAAAGAGCTGGCAGCAATTATCAGCTCACCCCCGCTGGCGGAGAAAGATTCAGAGAGCTGAATTTCGATCACAAATTCAGCCATATCGTATGCCAGATGTTCTCCATAGAAAGCATCAGGTCGCACGAGCCATCCTGTATCAGGGATGTATGGTGGCACATAAGGATACCAATCCCCCAGATTGGTCTGCCGCTCCGTGTAGCCATAAGGAGCATTTTGGTTTGGTAAGGTGAGAGTAAACGAGATGTTTATTCCGATCGTGCTGCCAGGTTGAAGATTTTCTTCCAGGGAGACGACCATCTCGTTTTCATTAAGGGAATATACCGAAACAGGATCTCCGCTTTCCCAGGAGAGGGATTTGAGAGAGAACCCGTTTGGATACCTGTTTGGCTCGATTAGCAGCAGAATCTCAGATAATTCAATCCCCGTGTTATTGAAATATGAGATCTGCTGGTCGGCCTGTAAGATATGAGCGTCATAATCCAGGACTGCTGAGAGGGTATATCTGCTCAGGGGTTGATCGGACTCGACAGGTTCAGGGGAAGATGCCGCAGCTGTGTTTTCCTGGATGGGCGTATCGCCAGGTATATTTTCTATCACCGCATCAGCGCTGGGGGTTATTGGAATGCTGGTTGGAATGGTGGTGACAGGCTCTCCGGGAGAGCACCCGGAAGACACGATGCTAATGGATAACAAAACCAGCAATGACGCAGTGAGTTTCAATAGGCTGTTCATGCAAGAATGGGCAACATCGATATACGATCTCAGTTAGGAGTTGGGGTAGCCAGAGTCTTTGTGAAAATTAACCACCCATCTCCTCACGTACAGCCAGGTATAGATTCTCCGCCTTGAGTTCATTAAGCGTGTAGCAGGGGGCTTTGAGATGCTCTGCTAATCCCTGTGCTAAACCCTGGTCAAAAGCAGCATGTTCCATGTTGATTACCACGGAGCGGATTTCATCATCTGCAATCCTTTCCGCGACATTGTGAGCCTCCTCCTGTGGCGGCAACCCGCTCATTGAGACATTCCCTGCACCATCGGTAAGCAAAATGACCAATGGCAGCACATCCGGGTGGAGAACCTTTTCTCTTTCAATAGTTTGATAGGCCAAGAATAGTCCCGCGGAAAGGGGAGTCTTACCGCCCACAGGAATATCTGCCAGGGCACGGCGGGCGAGTTGGATTGAGTTGGTTGGGGGTAAGACCATGGTGGCGCGATCTTTTTGGAAGACAACCAGGCCCACCCGGTCTCTTCGCTGATAGGCATCGGTCAGCAGGGAAAGGATGGCCCCTTTCGTGGCGGCCATTCGTTCCGCGACGGCCATAGACCAAGAAGCATCAACCACAAAGAGCACTAAATTGGAGGTGCGTTTAACCCTGACTTTGCGTTGAAAATCCATTGGTTGAATAGCAACCGCCACGTGTTTACGCTGTTCATCGCGCCGTTTCTGGTAAGGTGCGGCCGCACGGAAGGTGGCGTCAAAAGCCAGGTCAATAGCCTTACCCCCAGCGGGCCTGGCGCGAATATAGCGACCACGTTTACGCTCAGTATGCGAGCGTGAGCGGCGACCACTCTTTTTACGGGAAAGTTTATCTAAGGGGGAGTCGATCTTGCGAGGGGTGAAGGATTGTCCGATCTTCGCTTTTTCACCACCTTCCCACCATGAGGCGCTGCCTGAATCAAAAACAGATTGTGGGGCGGGACTCAATGGTCCTTTCTCAGATCCTTCTTCAATAGTTTCGTGGTTCAGCCCTTTTTTTTTTCTGCGGTTTCGGTCTCGCCCGGTAGGGGTTCTGGCTCACCGGTCGTTGCACCACCCTGGAGCTGTTCGATTTTTTCTTGCAGATCCTCCATCGTGATCTCTGCCTGCTGGAAGGGTCCCCGCTTAATCCGGTGGGGTAAAGCCAGTTCTGATGCCAAGGCAATATCCCGTCCGTTGATTGCGGTACGGCCTTCAAATGCAGCGTGTGCGCGGGCGGTTTTCAAGATCACCAAATCAGCGCGGTGTCCATCTACATTGAGGGAGGTGGTTAGAGCGGCGATGGAAAGTAAATCGCGCTGGCTATAAGTAACTTGGTCAAGCAGCAGGTGAGCTGCTTCAATTTGATGTGATAAATCCTGTTCTTTGACTTGCCATTCTTCCCGGAAACTGTCGGCGTCCGCCTCGAAAGCCAAATTACGCTCCATGATCAACACCCGGTCACGGGCATCCCGGATGCCAAGAATTTCTACTGAAAGCGCAAAGCGGTCAAGCAGTTGCGGGCGTAAATCGCCTTCCTCTGGATTCATGGTTCCAACCAGGATGAACCGGGAGGGGTGGGAGAAGGAAATCCCTTCTCTTTCAACGATGTTCATTCCCATTGCAGCCGAGTCAAGCAGCAGGTCAACAACATGATCGTCCAGCAGATTTACCTCGTCAATGTAAAGTAAGCCCCTGTTGGCAGCCGCTAACACCCCGGGTTCAAAATGTCTTTCACCTTTTTGGATCGCTTTTTCTATATCTAAGGTTCCTACGACGCGGTCTTCTGTGGCGGAGACGGGCAAATTAATAAAAGGGGTTGGCTGTAATACATAAGGCAGCGATTCATCAGCAGAGACTCGCTCCCGGCATTCAGTGCACCAGGTTGTTGGGCGGTCAGGGTCACATCCGAAGCGACAGTCATTCACCACGTGAACAGGAGGCAGGAGTGCCGCCAGGGCACGCGCTGCCGTAGATTTAGCGGTACCCCGTTCGCCGCGGATCAGCACTCCACCGATTCGGGGCGCAACTGCGTTCAAAACCAGGGCGCGTTTCATCCGTTCTTGGCCTACGATGGCGGAAAATGGGTAAATTGGGGGCATTTCTTTCCTCTTGCTTGTGATTATAACTGAGTCCCAATATTATCACAAAGGTTGCCAAGTTATCTATATGCTTTTATAATGTAGCCTACCTTATAAACCCGGAGTATTAAAACGCATGAATCAAAATTTTGCCCTTGACGGGCAGGAGGCTACAACCGAGAACGAGCAACCAGAAGAGGAAATAACCCAACCAAGCGACCAAGAAGAACAATCTTCGACCATGGAAGAGTTACTAGAAGATGATGGCTTGGGGTTAGATATGCCACGCCAGGGG
The DNA here is from genome assembly GCA_022865865.1 of Anaerolineales bacterium. The sequence continues at coordinate 18,130 of JALHTN010000564.1, read as the reverse complement.
GACATCCGCAAAGGCACTGTTGCCAGAGTTACTGAAAACGAGATCTTAGTCAGTATTGGAACAAAATCTGAAGGGGTGATTCCTTCTCGAGAAATAGACCAGATTGACCCCGAGTATCGAGAACAATTAGAAATTGGAAAAGAGATTACAGTCTATGTAGTCACTCCAGAAGATCAAACTGGTAACGTTATACTTTCCTTTGTCCGTGCGCTTGAAGAGAAAGATTGGCTGTTTGCTGAATCGTTGCTTGCCTCTGGCGAAACCCACGATGGAAAAATCATTGGTTTCAATAAAGGAGGCTTGATCATTCCTGTTGGCCAATTAAGGGGGTTTGTTCCAGCCTCACAGGTAAGCTTGCTCCGGAGAATTGACTCAAGTGGGAATACTCCAGAACAACGTTGGGGAGAAATGGTCGATGAACCCATTACCGTCAGCGTTATAGAAGTTGACCGGGAGCGACGACGTTTAATTCTGTCGGAACGCACCGCTCTTCAAGAGACCCGTGAATCACTCAAGGAAAGATTGTTAGACGAGCTATCTGAAGGCGATGTTCGTACCGGAAGGGTTACCAGCTTAGCAGATTTTGGGGCATTTGTGAATATCGATGGCGCAGATGGTTTGGTGCACCTATCCGAGATATCTTGGGAGAGAATCGAGCACCCCCGAGAAGTTCTCAATGTTGGCCAGGAAGTCGAGGTTAAAGTTATCGGTGTTGATCGGGATCGAAAACGAATTGGGCTATCTATTCGCCAATTGCAAGAAGATCCTTGGATGAAAAAGGTCGAAAACTTGAAAGAAGGTCAACTGATTGAAGGTACCATCACACACCTGACCAAATTTGGCGCTTTCGCGCGTTTGGATGAGGACTTGGAAGGCCTAATTCACATCTCCGAGATCAGCGAGCAACGGGTCACACACCCGAAAGAAGTGCTTCATGAAGGAGATGTTGTTACCCTACGTGTGATCAAGATTGAACCTGACCGTCACCGCATCGGATTGAGTTTACGAAAAGTCGACTCTCCAGCCTACTCAGATTTTGATTGGAAGATGACCCTGGCTGATGTAGTTGAAGAAACCCATGGCGATGAAGAAGAAGAAGTTATCGAGGCAGAATCCATGGTTGAAGAAGAATCTGTCGAAGATGAATCTTCAGCTGATGAAGTTGAAGTGACTGAAATTGAGCAGGAACCTGTTGAATCTGAGGTTGCATTTCCTGAATCTGAAGTGATTGAGGCTGAAGAGGAACCTGTCGAATACGAGATCGCCTCCGTTGAAGTTGATGAGATTGAGGCTGAAGAAGAAATCGTCATAGAAGATGAAACTGCCCCTGTTGCTGTTGAAGAGGAGCAAACATCTGCCGATGTAGAATCAGCTGTTGAAGAATTGGAAGAAAGCGCAGAAGATGTAATTGATGAAGTTGAATCCGAATCAGAAGAAACAGAAGTAGAAGTTGAAAACGAAGACGAGTCCCCTGCTGAACTTGAAGAAGAAATCGTCATAGAAGATGAAACTGGCCTTGTTGCTGTTGAAGAGGAGCAAACATCTGCCGATGCAGAATCTGCTGTTGAAGAATTAGAAGAAAGCGCAGAAGATGTAATTGATGAAGTTGAATCCGAATCAGAAGAAACAGAAGTAGAAGTTGAAACCGAAGACGAGTCCCCCACTGAACTTGAAGAAGAAATCGTCATAGAAGATGAAACTGGCCTTGTTGCTGTTGAAGAGGAGCAAACATCTGCCGATGCAGAATTTGCTGTTGAAGAATTAGAAGAAAGCGCAGAAGATGTGATTGATGAAGTTGAATCCGAATCAGAAGAAACAGAAGTAGAAGTTGAAACCGAAGACGAGTCCCCCGCTGAACTTGAAGAAGAGACTGAGGAAGAGGAATCTTCTGAAGAAGCAGAGGCACAGAACGAAGATTCGGGTGAATCTGAGAGCGAAGAATAAGGGAATTAATAACAGCGCGCCAGGTTTTGGCGCGCTGTTTTATTTTAATTATCCAATTTGACGATCAATGCAGCACTTTGACGCGGGGTAATTTACAGCCCCCAGGAATTTTATGGGCAAAGGGGTCTGAAATTTGAGATCATCCAGGTGGAGAACTGCTGAAAAAGCATAACCTAAGAGTTTTATTAACTTGCTTCGATTCGAGACACGAATCGCATGGCGGCAGGTTAAACTCTGGTAAAATGCAATTGGACTAAATTTCTCGTAATCAAAATAGTAAATAACCAAAGTTATCTTTGGTGACATTGGTATTTGTGTGATCGTAGGAGGTACGCTTTGTCAAGCATGGAGCGGTTTACCCAAAGAGCTCGACGAGTTTTGAGCTTAGCCCATCAAGAAGCTGAGCGCATGCGGCAGAATTATATCGGCACAGAACATCTTCTCCTGGGGTTGATACGTGAAGATGGTGGTGTTGCTGGACGAGTTTTACGAGAATTAGGATTGGAGATTGAGCGGGTTCAGGAAATTGTTGAGAGACTGACCGGTACAGGCAGCTCACCAGGAGGTAAGCTAGACCTGTCACCAGGTACCCAGCAGGTGCTGGAGTATGCTGTTGATGAAGCACGTCGACTCGGCCACCATTATATCGGTACAGAACATCTCTTGCTTGGGTTGGTCCGGTATGGCGAGGGCGTTGCCAATGATGTCTTGAAGAAGCTGGGTGTCACCCCTGAGCAGATTCGACGGCAGACCCGGCGTGTGCTCCAAGAGAGCAGTTCCTCGCGGCGCAGTTCTGGTGAGGGAAAATCATCCCCGCAAGAAAAACAACAGCAGAAAACACCGCTGATAGATCAACTAGCAATTGATTTGACCACATTAGCCGAAGAAGGCAAGCTTGATCCGGTAGTCGGGCGAGTTATGGAGATCGAGAGAGTAATCCAGATCCTGGCTCGGCGGACGAAGAATAATCCGGCCTTGGTCGGCGAACCTGGCGTGGGCAAGACTGCAATCGTCGAGGGTTTAGCCCAGAGGATACTTGAGGGAGATGTACCTGCGCCGCTCTTGAATAAACGGGTTCTACAGCTGGATGTAGGATCTTTGGTTGCCGGGACAATGTATCGAGGGCAATTTGAGGAACGGCTGAAGCGGGTGATTGACGAATTAAAGGCGTCTGAAGCAATTCTCTTTATTGATGAGCTCCACATGTTGGTGGGTGCGGGAGCTGCAGGTTCATCTGTTGATGCCGCTAATATTCTAAAACCTGCCTTATCACGAGGTGAGCTGCAGGTGATCGGAGCGACAACACATGATGAGTATCGCAAGCATATCGAAAGCGATGCAGCCTTAGAGCGCCGCTTCCAGCCAGTTCAGGTTGAGGAACCCAACGTTGATGAGACGATCGAGATTTTACGTGGCGTGCGCCCTGCCTATGAAGAGCACCATCGCTTGTCCATATCGGATGATGCACTTGATGCGGCTGCTCAACTCTCATCTCGTTATGTTCCTGACCGCTTCTTACCAGATAAGGCTATCGATCTGATCGACGAGTCGTCCTCGCGTGTTCGAATGTACAAGAGCCCAGCTGCCAGGACAGCCAAAGAACTGATCGGCCAGATTAAAGAAAGCCGCAGAAACCATGCCTTGGCTCTGGAAGATGGTCGTTATGAAGACGCACAGGAAATACTCGAACGGCAGGAAGCTTATGAAAGCCAATTAGAGCGCTTACAATCTGCGTGGGATCGCAGCAGCAGCCCCGTGGTAACAGCTGAAGATATCGCTGAAGTGGTCTCAATGTGGACCGGTGTACCTGTGATGCAGATCGCCCAGGAAGAATCGGCGCGCTTGCTAAAAATGGAAGAAGAACTCCGGCAGCACATCGTAGGCCAAGAAGAAGCCATCGAAGCTATCTCTAAGGCAGTTCGTCGAGCAAGAGCAGGTTTGAAGGACCCCCGCCGCCCAATCGGGTCGTTCATTTTTCTGGGACCAACCGGTGTTGGCAAGACTGAATTGACCAAAGCATTAGCTCGCTTCCTTTTCGGCAGCGAAGATGCCCTGATCCATCTGGACATGTCGGAGTTTATGGAGCGCCACTCTGTCAGTCGTTTGGTAGGTGCCCCTCCAGGTTATGTTGGGTATGAAGAATCTGGACAGCTAACAGAGGCCCTGCGCCGCCGACCTTATTCGATCGTCGTCTTCGATGAGATCGAAAAAGCGCATCCTGAGGCACATAATTTGCTGCTCCAGATCATGGAGGAAGGCCACCTCTCGGATGCTCGTGGCCGTAAAGTGGATTTCCGCAATGCACTGGTTGTTATGACCTCCAATGTGGGAGCCGATATGATAAAACGGCAAACCTCTATTGGTTTCGATGTGAAACGCGATCAGGAACTTGAAGAACACCTGGCTTATCAGGAGATGCGTAAGAAATTGCTGGAATCGCTCAAGCGAGTCTTCCGTCCAGAGTTCATCAACCGGGTCGATGGGGTGATAGTCTTTCGTGCTTTGAGCAAGGAGAGTATCAGGGAAATCGTCCAGCTCGAACTTGATAAAGTCAGCCTGCGACTTGAAGAGCACGCCATTGTGATCAAGATCACCCCGGCTGCGCTCGATTTGTTTGTAGAATTGGGCTACGACCCGGAAATGGGAGCGCGGCCTTTGCGACGTGTCATCCAGCAAAATATCGAAGACACATTGTCTGATTCACTGCTATCTGGCGAATTCGAAGATGGAGACACGATCATCGTTGATGCAATTGATGAAGAGATCTCACTGTATAAAAAAGAAGAGAAACCCATCGAAGAGGAAGTATTAGCGACAGGATAGATAATTTATAGATACTTGAGGCTTATTAAAGGGCGCAGATTTTTTTCTGCGCCCTTTTCTGTTGTTAGCAGAAACTGAATTAATTGGGTAGAGGCGAATAAACTGCTAAGTTATAATTTGATCATGCCAAAATTAAGAACTCAGTTTGTTTGCCAGCAGTGTGGGCGCAGATCTGCGCGGGACATGGGGCGCTGCCCTCAATGCAACTCTTGGAATAGCATGATAGAAGAGGTGGTCACCTCCCCCAAATCAAAAGGATCTACCATAACACGTGGGCTTGCTGGAGACTCAACCCCACGCCGGCTCTCCGAAATCGACGATGGTGCTGAAGAACGGCTGCTGCTGCCCATTCAAGAATTTGCTCGCGTCCTTGGTGGTGGAGTTGTGCCTGGCTCAATTGTGCTCGTTGGAGGTGATCCCGGGATTGGAAAAAGCACCCTGCTTCTGCAAACTGCTTTGGAAATGTCCCGCACTAGTAGGGTTTTATATGTCTCTGGGGAGGAGTCAGAAGGACAGATAAAAATGCGCGCATTGCGTTTGCTGCGCAGCACCAAAGATGGAGAGCCAATCCTGCCAGACGAGTTGCTTCTGGTCACAGAAACAGACCTGGCGAGGATTCTCGAGTATGTCTCACAGGTACAACCCAGCTTATTGATTGTGGATTCCATTCAAACAACAACCTTGTCTGAATTGGAATCGTCAGCAGGTTCGGTTTCCCAATTGCGGGAAAGCGCATCCAGGTTGCGGGAATTAGCAAAATCAACCGGAATATCCGTTTTTTTGATCGGGCACGTCACCAAGGAAGGCACGCTTGCTGGGCCGAGAGTCCTGGAACATATCGTCGATACAGTGCTCTACCTTGAAGGGGAAAGATTTCAGTCTTATCGTTTATTGCGCTCGGTTAAAAATCGCTTTGGCGCTACATCTGAGGTTGGGGTTTTTGAAATGCAGGAAGGGGGCTTGATAGAAGTGCGCAATCCTTCTGAATCCTTCCTGGCTGGTCGTCTGGTGAATGCCCCGGGCTCGGCGATCGCAGTCACTATGGAAGGAACGCGCCCATTGTTGGTGGAAATCCAAGGTTTAACCAGTGCAACTTCTTTCGGAAATCCCCGACGCACACCCAATGGAGTAGACTTTAATCGGCTTTTATTAATCACGGCCGTTCTCTCACGGCGAATTGGTCTGCGACTGGCGGAACAAGATGTCTTTGTCAATGTGGTGGGCGGTCTGCGAGTGAGCGAGCCAGCTGCCGATCTTGCTATTGCAGCTGCTATCGCTTCCTCGACCCGTGACATACCTGTTCGCGCGGAAATGGTCCTGATCGGGGAGATAGGTCTTTCAGGGGAATTAAGGTCAGTGGGTCATATGCCTGCCCGGCTGAAAGAGGCTGCCAATATTGGCTTTAAGCAAGCTGTTGTCCCCGGGAGACTTCGCCGAGAGGAACCATGGCCTGATGATCTCCAGGTTACGGAGGCACGCTCCCTGCGCCAGGCATTGGATTTGATTTTGATTAATGATTAAATGACAAGTTTTCCCGCCTGCAGGTTGATATAACCCTCGCCACTGCTGAATCGCGCTAGAATCTTCATAAACATTAATACCAATCCTACCTAAATCTACATTGACGCGGGTATGATGCAGCTGATAAATTTACTTATTCATAATCTATTAATTTGATCTCCCGATTTAAATATGGGAGATAGGAAGAATTTCGGAAATCGAATGTTCATAAAGCGCTTTCAGTTGGGCTTGATACACCTTGCAGTCGCGATGACCCTGGTGCCGATAAACAGCACTTTGAACCGGGTCATGATCAAGGAATTAGCTTTTTCAGCCACATTGGTGGCAGTTCTTGCTTCCCTGCCTTATCTGCTTTCCCCAATTCAAGTACTCATTGGTTCCTTTTCAGACCGCCATCCGCTGTTCGGTTGGCACCGTTCGCCATATATCGCTCTTGGCCTTGTGTTTTGTGTCCTCGGGGTTACCCTTGCCCCCTTAGCGGCATTCGTGCTGGCTGATAATTTCTTGGTCGGTCTAATATTCGGGCTATTTGCATTTGGGGCCTGGGGAATGGGGTTTAATTTCGCCACGGTCTCATATTTTTCATTAGCCACAGATTTGTCTGGTGAGAAAGAGCGTGGCACCACCATCTCGGTCATGTTTTTTATGATGATCATCGGTATCATCGCGACTTCGCTCCTCGTGAGTCGTTTGGTAGATCCCTATTCACCTCAGGCACTGATCAGGTCCTTCTGGATTGTGGGCACTATAGCCCTGGTTCTTGGATTTTTAGGCTTGATAAAATTAGAAAAGCGAACCTTGGTCGATCTGACAGATGAGCAGGAACGCCACTCCTGGAGAGTTCTGGCAGGTACGATCCTGGAAAATAAGCAAGCAACGATCTTTTTTGTTTACCTGATAATATTGTTGATCGCACTGCTTGGCCAGGATATCCTCTTGGAACCTTATGGAGGTGAAGCGTTTGGAATGCCGGTGAGGGACACGACTCGCATCACCTCAATTTGGGGAGTCTTCACTCTCGTGGCTTTAGTGGCCGCAGGTGCTTTAGAACGCCGGGTGAGCAAACGGAGGATCGCTTTTTGGGGAGGGGGAATTGCTTTGGTTGGATTCGTGTTAATCGCTTCGAGTGGTATTTTAATTAACACCAGTGTTTTTTATGCTGGTGTGATTTTGTTGGGAACAGGCACAGGATTTTCAACCGTGTCTAATCTATCATTGATGCTGGATATGACCACGGCTGCTAAAGTTGGTTTGTATATCGGTGCCTGGGGGATGGCGAATGCGGCTTCTCGCTTGATTGGTGCTTTATTAAGCGGTGTAGTGCGTGATATCCTGACCCGCGTTTTGATAGATCCTGTGATGGCCTATGTCTCAGTTTTTTCAATTCTTGCTTTTCTATTGCTTGTTTCATTAATCCTTTTGCGCAGGATTAATGTGGCGGCATTTCGCGAGCAGGCGAAGACTACTTCGGTGATTGAGAAAGCTGCCCTGGTAAGTGATGCATAGGACGCACGAAGGTTCATTGGCGAATTAAGTTGATTGGTGGATGTGAGGATTTATGGCAGAAGATTGGCTCAGTTTAAGTGAGGCAGCAGGCAAGCTGGGGGTACATCCTTCCACAGTCCGCAGCTGGTCAGACCAGGGGCACCTCCCCGCGCATCGAACACAAGGGGGACACCGGCGTTTTCGCCGCAGCGATGTCGATCTTTGGATCCAGACCCACCGGGAAGATGGGTTGGATGAAGGTCATTTAGTGGTGCAGGCAGCCTTGAAAAATATCAGGGTTAAGGTTAGCGAGGGTACTCTGGAGAGCGAAGGTTGGTACGAGAAGCTGGATGATGAGGCGCGGGGGCAATATCGACTCAGCGGGCGTGCGCTACTGCAAGGATTGCTCGATTCTCTGGCGATGAATGGTGAGTATGACAATTCGGAAGCCCGTTCACTGGGTTTCGAATATGCATCGCGGGGTTGGCGCAGGGGACTTACAGCTGCAGAAGCCTCCAGGGCATTCCTGTTCTTCCGCAACACATTGTTCGATGCAATGCTCACAGTTTATGAAGAGTCTGCAATCCAAACCCCCAAAGCATGGAGTGATATTTTTCGCAAGATTTACCGCTTTACTGACCAGATCCAAATCACGCTGCTTGAGACTTATGAGGCATACCAGCGGGGAAATCGTTGAATCTTGGCCTCCTCTCAAAGGACTAGTATTTTTTGCTTGACAGGCAACTTAGATATTTATTCGATTTATGATTGCCTGATATGGTGCCCTTAGCCAAGACCAAGAGTGGCGGGTATAATAATCAGGTAATGATAATCAAACGAGAGCATGAGGGAGCATCATATGGCTGAAAGTGAAACAATACAGGTGAACAAGAAGCGCGATGTGCCCTTTATTTCCCGCATCCAGCGCAATCATGGGCTAGAGCATGCTACTTTGCATATCCTCTCGCAGCGTTATCCGAAGCGCAGTCTGGCGGGTCATTCAGATGCAGGCGGCTTTTGGATAATTGGAGATGTGCCATTAGAGGATGTTTATGAATCTGTCGAGGAGGGGCTTTCCAGATTGCGGAATGGAGAAAACCACCTGGCAGTGCACCGTAATTGCGGGACAAATTTTGTGACTTCTGGTGTCTTAGCTGGTTTAGCAGCCGGGATAGCCATGTTGGGAGCAGGTAGAAGGACTCGTGATAAATTAGAACGCCTGCCATTTGCTATGTTTTTAGCCACTTTAGCGCTGATATTCTCTCAGCCATTGGGCTTCGTCCTGCAAGAGAGGGTTACCACTTCTGCCGAGCCAGGAAATTTGCAGGTAATCGAGATAGCGGCCACTCGCAAGGGCAGGATGAAGGCTCACCGCATCACCACCAGAAATTAATCATGGAGCAACAACAAAAGCCGGTCGTCTACCTGTTTCATGGAGATGATGTTGTTGCGATTAATGAAGCTATTACCGCGCTGAAATCTCGATTAGGCGATCCATCCACAATTGAGTTGAATTTCCTCACTCTGGATGGCCGCTCACTTTCAATTGAGCAGCTTGAGACAGCCGCTAGATCTATGCCATTTCTCGCCTCCCGGCGTTTGACCGTTCTCTACCATCCCCTGGCATTTATGGAAAATGACACAAATCGCAAGAGAGTATTATCCTTGCTGGAAACTCTCCCGGAAGAAAGTGCTGTCGTTTTATCTGAACACCGGCCTCTCCTGGCGGCAAGAGACAAGAGGCAGGGGAAGAAGCACTGGTTGCAAAAATGGGGAGAATCGATGGGTGGGAAAGTATATGCCAGGGAATTCAGCGCTTCAGGCGACTCTCAATTAACCGGATGGATAATTGACCGGGCACGTAAGACAGGTGGAGAATTCGAACCACAGGCTGCCAGCAGCCTGGCAAAAATGGTTGGGGGTGATGTTCGTCTGGCTGACCAGGAGATCAAAAAAATACTGACATATGTAAATTACGAGAGACCGGTCACCGAATCTGATGTCGCAGAGCTGACGGCGCTGCTCCCGGAAGGCGGTATCTTCGATTTAGTCGATGCCCTGGGAAATCGGGATCGCAAGAGAGCTATTAGTGAATATCATCGCCTCTTGGCCGACAATGATGCCCAGAGTATATTTGGTATGATCGTGCGCCAATTCAGATTACTGCTTCAATCACGAGAGATCCTCGATCAACAGGGTGGAGAGCAGGACATCACCCGTCTCTTGAATGTCCACCCCTATGTTGGCGGAAAACTCGCTGCTCAGTCGCGCCATTTTTCGCAGTCGCAATTGGATGGGATCTTCCATCGCTTGCTTGAAATCGACGCAGGGTTGAAAACGGGGATGATGAGCATCGATTTGAGCATCGACCTTTTGATAGCCGATATTACGTGACTAGGCTTTCATTCTGGATGTGTATCCCGATCCAGAAATGATGGGGGAGTACATCTTTTGTCAGCCGGACTTCAATATCACCAGCTTTAATATTTTGGTCTGTCGAGTCTAATTCTGGCTCGGGTACGGCCATACTCGGATGAATAAAACAGATATTGGGCTGATTTCCATACTTCCCCTGGTAGTAGTTTGCTGCGCGGCAGACTTTTGTGGTTAAGTCAGATTTCGAGTCATTATCAAACCATAGCATTCCAACTTTCATAATAAATCTCCATGAATCGAGCGGTTAAATAGATAGGCTGCAGATCGGGATTAGCCTGCCGCCAACGATGACATTGAAATTGGGTTGGAAGGTTGGTTCAGTTGTATGCTGGGGCCTTATTGATGGCGTATGGCTTGGTTCATGCCCGGCTTTCTCGAATATGTAGGTCCCGAACGTGCGCAGCAGTTGACCCTGTTCAGTGTGTGCCTCATCCGACTTGATAGAAATCAGCGGCCAGATGCCGCAGGCAGGACCTTTTGATACCAAGGTTTTTAGATTTAAGTACACACTATAATCGCTTAACATGGGGACGAAACTCTGAAAATCATCAATCATTAACACTTTCGTACCGCCGCGTTCCCGTCCAAACCTTCTTTGCTCGACAATGGAAGCCATCTCGACGACCAGCTCCCCTGCTGCGCGATCGTGAGGGTTAATCACGGCCTGACAATGAGGGCTGCTCACCAGTTCGGCGTATTGGTGTGCATTTCTTGTGATAACAGACCAGCTGACCTCTTCAGGATGATTGATCCGGCAAGATGAGATACCCATTGCATTTAGTATCTGGCTTTTCGCCCATGCATTTTCTCCTACAACCAGGATCGAACCAGATTTTGGATTATCGAGACTAAGCATGAAGGGTAGGCCATCGGTGCAAAGGCCAATAACCAGGGAATATGGCGGGAAGGGGCTGGTTTCAGAAAGAATGGACGAAAGATGTGGGGAGGGCTGCCTGGTCTGGGTTAAGAAATCAGCAGAATTTCTAGTTGCAGGAATTTGTCTTTGCTGGGAGCCATTCCATAAAGTTGGTAAATTTATAAAGTTAGTGGCCATATTGAACTCCTTGATAGTAAAATACAAGAACATATGTTCTATTTATACCAGAACATGTGTTCTTGTGTCAAGAGGAGATTGTCACTTTGTCCAGATGCTCAGTGTTTCAATATGGTACGTATGAGGAAAGAAATCAAAGGGGATGAACTTATTTGCTGTGTAACCCCCTTCCGTTAGCAATTTGCTGTCCCGGGCTAAGGTAGCTGGATCGCATGAGATGTACAATAATGATTCTGGCCTCATGGATAGGATGCTGTCAATCACTGTCCTATTCAATCCTGTTCTTGGTGGATCTGCTAACACGATCTCAGGCTGCAAATTTAAATTCGGTAAAATATCTTCCGCAGGGCCTTGATAAAGGTCAACGTTTTCGAATTGATCAAGGTTGTAAACAAAATCTTCGCTTGCACTCTCTGAGGCCTCGATCGCGATTAACTTTTCAGTTCTGGGTGCAAGAAAGGCGCTAAACAACCCGACCCCTGAGTACAATTCTAGGACCATTCTAGATCCATCAGGTATGAGTTCTTCGATTGCTGCCACCATTTGCTCTGCGAGGGTTGTGTTGACCTGGAAAAATGAACCCGCTGAAACCCGGAACTTCCTATCTCTCAACTGCATAACGTTGTATTCACTGCCGGCTAGTATTTCCATTTTATCTGGGCTGAGATGGACAACTGACACCGGCAGGGCTTCGATATTGAACTCAGCATTAAATTGGTAATCTGATTCAAGAGTCACCAGAATATCATCCTGGATGCCAAGACGCAATCCAAGAGATGAGATACCGGTTTCTGAATCGACATCCAGCAAAGGCCAAAAATTACCAAGCGGCTCTTCTGGCAGATGGCATTCACTGATTTCTAGAACTCCCTGCTTATTCGAACGGATAAAACCAAGTTTGTTACCGCTGCTGATGTGAAATTTAATTTGGTTGCGGTAGTTGAATATATTGGGAGATGGTATCATCGGTTCAATGTGCGGTTCAACTAAGCGACCAATTCTTTCTAATTGATCCTGAAGAATTTTACGCTTGATCAGCAGCTGCTGGTCGTAGGCGATGTGCTGGTAATGACATCCACCGCAGGCAGTAAAATGCTGGCAGCGCGCTTCGATTCGTGAAGGATCTGGTTCGAGCACATCTAATAATTCACCCCGGGCGAATTTTTTCTTGTCCACAGCAATCCTGATGCGCACAGTTTCACCCGGCATGCTGAATGGGACGAAGACTGCCCGACCATCAGGCAAACGCCCAATTGTGTCTCCACCGTAGGCAGGATTCTCCAGTGTTAGTTCCACAATATTCGACAATGTTGTTCCTTTGACTAAGTAATTATTATTGATTCTTGGCAATGAAACCGCTTATCGCGTTTAAAAGAGAGTTGATATCAGCAACCTGTGTATCGCCCATGTGCGCAATGCGGAATGTCTTCTCCCGCAGCCGATCGTACCCATTGGCGATGCGCATTTTGTTCTTAATGAGGAAATTATTTAGATCGCTTATGTCCAGCCCCGGGGAGTTGCAGACCGCAGTCACGGTTTGGGATCGATACCCTTCTTCTGCGAAGAGCTTGAAATCATTGGCGATTGCCCAATCCTGCACGAGAGTTGCCATCTCACTATGCCGCGCAAAGCGATTCTCTAAACCCTCATCCATGATACGGTCGAGCTGCAAATCTAAGGCGTAGATCAAAGACATGGCAGGCGTCGCAGGAGTGGAATCTTTGATCAGGTGCTCGGCCATACGCACCAGGTCAAAGTACCAGCCTCTATCTGGAACTCCGCGTGCATAATCAAGTGCCCGGACGGATACAGATGCTAAAGCCAATCCAGGGGGGAGCGCCAAGCATTTTTGAGATGAGGTCAAAACCATATCCAGGCCCCATTTATCCATCTCAAAATTAACTCCGCCCAGAGAGGAGACCGCATCGACACATATTAATGTGGCGGGGCTGATATCATGCACCACAGCCGCGATCTCCTGCACCGGATTCTGTACGCCGGTTGAGGTTTCGTTATGAACCAATGTGACCAGCTCGTATTCTTTTTGCTCCAAGGCATCTGCTACTACCTGCGGCGCTATTGCCTTTCCCCAATCAACCTCTAACAGATCAGCCAGCTTGCCGTTGCTTTTAGCCACTTCAAACCAGCGTTCACTAAAAGCGCCATTCGCCAGGCAGAGCACATTTTTCTTTGCCAAATTGCGAATGGCAGCTTCTTGTAATCCAGTGCCCGAGCTGGTGACGATGAAAACCTGGGCATTGGATCCAAACAAGGGTTGGGCTTTTTCCCGGACCCGCTGATACAGGCTTTCAAATTCCCGGCTGCGGTGCGGCAGCATGGCTTGGGCTTGAGCAGCCAGGACTTCAGCGTGGACATCCACCGGGCCTGGGACGAACATGGGGGACAATTCAACCTCCAGGTTTCAAGAAAACTGCCATTAATTTATTTTTACAGAATACCCCGTAACTTGCTACGTGGGTTCCGAGCTTTAACAAAATCTGTACCCGTAGGGGCAAAATTCCGTAATACTCCGTCCGCTTGCGGCGGAGATAGGAATTTTGAAGATTTTGATAGTTTATTGTTTGTTTATTTTACCAGTCAAGTCTGGTGGGTATAATTACGTTATGCGGCGCGTGTATTTGATAGTAGCAGTAATTTTGATCTCTTGCCAGGCGGCGAGTTCATTCAAACCGCGTCCTACGGCGATCACGACCCCAACCCCGACTGCTGCCCCAACCATAATCCTACCAACTGCAGCCTCTCTACCCACGGTCACCCCAACAGCATTACCTGAAACGGAATTCAACGTTATCCTGCACCCAGATGGCTCATTGTTTGTTGGAGATCAAATCAGCATAGAAGTTATATCACTGGCAGACATTAACCTGAAGGAAATAAAAGTTCAAGTTCAAGTTGACGGAATAAAGAATGATCAGAGCTCGGCAGGATTTAGTGAACAAGGCATTGGGGGTCGTTTGCAAGCCACGTTCAATTGGATTTGGGATACCGGTGACCTCCAACCAGGGGAATACCTGATTAACTTTTCAATCCAGCCAGAAGGTCCTTCCTGGACGGAAACGGTGCGTCTGCTACCAGCGGATGATGTGCCAAACCCTGAGCCAGCGGCACACTGGGTAACGGAGACGCTTGAATGCTGTGAAATTTATTTCATATCTGGAACGGATTTTGCCCAAGATCTCCCATCTTTGATGGATATCATCCAGGCGCAGGCAGAACAAGCCGTTCTCAGCATGGGTGTAGGATTTGATCAGCGGATACCTGTCACCATCTTACCCCGTGTTCTGGGACATGGAGGCTTCGCTGCCGATGAGATCTATGTTTCCTATATCGAAAGCAATTATGCGGGCAATGATCTCGCTCAGGTTCTGCACCACGAGATGATCCATATCTTGGATCGCCGCCTGGGTGGTGATTTGCGCCCCTCCTTGTTAGTCGAAGGTCTTGCAGTGTATCTCTCCCAAGGGCATTTTAAAAAGGAACCCATTATACCCAGAGCTTCCGCCCTGGTTGATCTGGGCTGGTACCTGCCGCTGACTGAATTGTCTGACTCCTTCTACACCTCACAGCATGAAATCGGTTATCTTGAAGGGGCGGCATTGGTTGAGTTTATGATTAACCGCTACGGTTGGCTTGCATTTAGCGATTTTTACCGCGATATTCACCCTCACCCCAGTGAAAGAGAATCCAAAGCACTGGATGCGGCAATGCAGGCTCATTTTGATATTTCCTTCCAGCAGCTGGAAAGTTTATTCACGGCCGAGTTGAACCGGCAGCATATCATCCCAGACATGCGCGCCGATCTAATCCTATCGGTTAACTATTATGAAGCGGTCAGGCGCTACCAGCTTATCCTCGATCCCTCAGCTTATTTCTTGACAGCCTGGCTGCCTGAGGGGGAGCAGATGCGTCAAAATGGAATTGTAGCTGATTACCTTCGCAGACCTTCAACTCCACAGAACCTGAGTATCGAAGAATTGTTAATCGAGGTTGATCTGCAAATACGGGCGGGAAATTACTTTCAGGCTGGTAAAGCGCTCTATCTGGTCAATCAAAAACTTGACCTTATCCAGAACGATGTCTTGACAGGAACTTACCAGCCCAAACAGGATCAGCACTCATTCATCAGGGCTGAGTGACCGCGATCGTATTCTCCCCACCAATTCACCAAGCAAAAGGCCTATCTGTCGGGCAGGTGGATAGATAAAGCATTCTGTTTTCCGGGCGTGAGAATATAAACCCTAAATTACGATTGTTCATCGTATCCAAGACCGGAACCAGGTTGCTGTTGCAGAATGGGATTTTTGTAGCTTGTTAATTCAGATATTTGATATCGTGAACAACCTGGTTGTAGATCTTCCACTTCCCATCTTCCTTTCGGAGGATCATGTCACCGGTAATCCGATTATCACGAAAACTTGGCCCGCGGATTTTTTGTGTGGTAAGGGTGAAGGCAACAACCACTTCATTCTCATTTTGTTTGAGGATCTTGACACCTGAAACCCTGTAAGACAAATCGAATAATCCAAAGGCTTGTTCAGTCATTTCTTTTGTGCTTTGATACGAGGGGCTTTTTGAATGAATCGTTGCCATGTAGTGCGGAACACTCTCCGCGTTTGAAGCACGAATATTGTCGAAGATCACTTCAACCGGGTTCTCAGTGGGAGAAGCAGCCTCTTCGGGAGGCTGTTCACCCTGCCCCGTTACATTCTTTGGGAGGAATACAAATAAGCCACACACACAAACAGCCATCACAACCAGGACCCCAATCAGGGAAAACTCCAACCAACGCCCCGACTTTTTTGGTTTTTGAGGCCGATTTTTAGCGATGCGCATTTCTTGTTTTTGCTTTGGTGGCGCGATTGCTGCAGAAGGATTTGTCCTGGAGGTCGAGGGAATTTGTGGCGCTATCTCCCACGGGTCACCATTCTCAATCCCTGGTTGTGCTACGCTTTGTAAACGATCCTCAAGCGATTGGGGGGCAGACTCAGCCTGCTTTTTTCCTATTTCTGGATCAGGGGTTGTCAGCCCCAGGCTGTGCAGCCTTTGCCGCGCAGCCTTGTTCTCTGGATCAATTTTGAGCACCCATTGCAAGCATTTTATGGTCAGTTCTGGTTTCTCTACTATATCCGCCAGGGTTAACCAAGCATCTACATTATTAGGATCTTGGTTGATAATCTTTTTTAAGATCTTCTGCGCAGTGGCGATATCATTCTCGCCTGCCGCCTTTTTTGCTTGATAGATTGCACCTTGAATATCCATATCTGCCCTCTAGACCAGTTCGAATTCAACACAAGGACGATTGCAATTTTCAAGGACATTCTATCAACAGATCTGCACTTGAGTACGTTTCCTATCATAATTGTTAATGACCAGCTCAAATTTCAATGCTGAATATGAACGGGCAGACAAGAAAAATCCCCCCACTTGGGTAGGTGTCAGTTAAACAGTCAACCCGAATATTGATGCTCCATTCGGGTTGAGGTGGTTATATTAATTTTCCGATTAATCTTCAATTACCCCTTCCGGTTTAAAGTCTAAGGACAAGCGGCGCCGATCAGCACCATCGCTCCGCGGAAAGGCGGCGCGCAGTAGAGATTGAGATAGTCAAAAACATAAGCTGAGCCAACCAACACACATATTAGCACTACAGCGCAACCACACCCTGCCCACAACACGGTTCGCCTGGGACGGCTCTCTTCCGGGATCAGCGGCTCTACTGGGCTGGGTGGGACCTGTCCGGAGTAAGTAGGAGGTGGGGCAGAAGGATACTGTGCTTCTTGCGGTGCTCCCGTTTCATATTGAGAGAATTCTGGCGCACTTCCAGGATCTGATAGGTTAATCTGAGTTGCATTGGGGTCAAAAGCCACTTCTTCGTACGAAAGGCTGATATTCTCTCCTAAGAGAACAGTGTCTCCAGGTTTCAGAATACGCTGTCCTGTAATACGCTGCCCATTCACGAAGGTACCATTTGTTGAACCTAAATCCTCCAACATGTAATCACCGAATTGGGACACCAGGCGCGCGTGTTGCCTGGAGACTTCTACATCATTGATGAAAACATCGCTGCCTGCCTCGCGCCCGATGGCGATCTCTGTTTTATCCAGTTTGTATATTTTTCCGGGCGCTGGCCCGGTTTTCATGACCAGCTGGTTTGTCATGTCTTCCTCCTGGTCCATCTGTCTAATTGGTGAATATGGGATGGAACAAGTTTAATGGTATTTATTTGCTGTGTCAAATTTGCTGCGGACTTCTCAAAGTGGTTCGATCATCATTTTGAAGTTAAATTGCTCACCGAAAGCATAAATTAACCTCTCAATCACGGTTTTCATGTCCGGTGTTGGGGAAAGTAGTTCTGCAAGGCTGGTCTCACCATATCCATCCAAACCACAAGCAATGATGCCTTCCCAATAGGACATGTCCGGATTGACATTCAGGGCGAAGCCGTGCCTTGATACCCCACGTGCGTCTACCTTAACGCCAATAGAAGCGATCTTGATTGGACGTTGGTCGGGGTGGGCATCATCTACAACATGATCAGATTTTGTGCCTGGCCTGATCCATACTCCAGTCATACCTGGTTGCTGCTCCCCCCTCAATCCAAATTCCATTAAAGTTGCGATGATCACCCTCTCCAGTTTGCGCAGGTAACCGATATAGTCTGCCTGCGGAAGGTGTTTTGGTTCCTGGTGGGCACCCGGGGTTCCTAAAGGCAATAAGGGGTAACCCACAAGTTGTCCAGGTCCATGGTAGGTGACATCTCCCCCTCGGTCCACCCAGTGCACCCCAATCCCTTTAGCAGCGAGCTTTGCCTCATCCCATAATAAGTTTTCGACTTTCCCGCTGCGA